>NZ_JAQJCJ010000008.1:0-245832 GCF_030182485.1 Rhizobium atlanticum | reverse complement strand
CAAGCGTATAGATCGCCAGGTTGGTTCGAACCGTATCGGTCCCGGCATCGGCAGCTTCGGTGACGATGTCGCCGGCATTGTCGACGATATAGGTGTCGTGGCCCGCACCACCGATTAAGGTGTCCGCATCGGCCCCGCCGTTCAGCGTGTCATTGCCGGCGCCACCGGTGATCGTGTTGGCGAGCGCATTGCCGGCGCCGCTGAAGTTGGCGGATCCGGTATAGGTCAGGTTCTCGACATTGTTGCCGAGCGTATAGCCGGCAAGCGCCGTCTGGACCGAAGGCTGCCGCTCCGATATAGGTGAGGTTCTCGACATTGGCCGCCAATGTGTGGGCACTCAGGTTCGTCCGAACCGTGTCGATCCCCTCATTGGCGTTCTCGGTGACGAGGTCGCCGGCATGGTCGACGATATAGGTGTCGTCGCCAACACCACCGATCAAACGATCGGCCCCGCCCCCGCCATTCAGCGTGTCATTGCCGACACCGCCGGAAAGCGTATCGGCGGCAGCGCCACCGGTGATCACGTTGTCGAGATCATTGCCTGTTCCGGCAAAGGCTACCGTGCCGATGCCGATATTGGTGAGGTTCTCGACGTCGCTGCCAAGCGTATAGCTTGCCAATGTCGTGCGAACCGTATCGGTTCCCTCGTCGGTGTTCTCGATGACACTGTCGGCGGCATTGTCGACGAAATAGGTGTCGTCACCCGTGCCGCCGATCAAGATATCAGCACCTGCCCCGCCATTCAGAACATCATTGCCGGCGCCGCCGGTGATCGTGTTGGCGAGGGCATTGCCGGTGCCGATGAAGTTGGCGGATCCCGTGTAGGTCAGGTTCTCGACATTGACCAATGCGGCGATCGAATAGGCTGCAAGTCCCGTGCGGATTTCGTCGGTGCCAGCGCCGACCGCCTCCTTGATCACGTCGCTGGCACTGTCGACGACATAGATGTCGTTGCCGGCACCACCGTCCAGCGTGTCGTTGCCGGCGCCGCCGTCCAGCGTGTCATTGCCGGCGCCGCCGGTGATCGTGTTGGCGAGCGCATTGCCGGTGCCGGTGAAGCTGCCGGACCCCGTAAAGAGCAGGTTCTCGACATTGTTGCCGAGCGTATAGCTTGAAAGCACCGTCTTGATCAGATCGGTGCCTGCATTCAGCCCTTCGGTGACCACGTCGCCACCGTCATCGACAATATAGGTGTCGTTGCCGGCACCGCCGATCAAGCTGTCCGCACCGGCCTTCCCATCCAGGGTATCGGCACCTGCCCCGCCCAGAATGGTATTGTCGAGATCATTGCCTGTTCCGGCAAAGGCTACCGTGCCGATGCCGATATAGGTGAGGTTCTCGACATCGCTGCCAAGCCTATAGCTCGCCAATGTCGTGCGAACCGTGTCGGTTCCCTCGTCGGCAGCTTCGGTGACGAGGTCGCCGGCATTGTCGACGATATAAGTGTCGTCACCCGCACCGCCGATCAAGCTGTCCGCACCGCCCCCGCCATTCAGCGTGTCATTGCCGGCGTCGCCGGTGATCATGTTGGAGAGCGCATTGCCGGTGCCGGTGAAGTTGGCGGATCCGGTATAGGTCAGGTTCTCGACATTGACCAATGCGGCGATCGAATAAGCTGCAAGCGCCGTGCGGATTTCGTCGGTGCCGGCGCCGACAGCCTCCTTGATCACGTCGCCCGCGTTGTCGACCACGTAGATGTCGTTGCCGGCACCGCCGTCAAGCGTGTCATTGCCGGCGCCGCCGTCAAGCGTGTCGTTGCCGGCACCGCCGGAGATCGTGTTCGCGAGACCATTTCCAGTCCCGACGAAATCAACAGTGCCGATGAAGATCAGGTTTTCGACATTATTGGTCAAAGCATAGGAAGAAAACGTCGTCTTGACCAGATCGGCTCCTTCATTCGGCCTTTCAGTAACGAGATCGCCAACGTTATCGACAAGATAGGTGTCGTTGCCCGTTCCGCCAATCAGTATGTCTGCTCCGGCTTTCCCGTCCAGGGTGTCGGCACCTGCCGCGCCCTTGATCGTGTTGGCAAGGTCATTGCCCGTCCCGGTAAAGGCTGCGGTGCCGCTAAAGGTGAGATTGTCGACATTGGCGGCCAGAGTGTAGCTTGCCAGCGCCGTTTGCACCGCATCGATGCCCTCATCGGCGTTTTCGGTAACGACGTCGGACGCGTTGTCCACGATGTAAGTGTCGTTGCCCGTCCCGCCGATCAGCGTGTCGGCGCCGGCGCCGCCGTTCAGCGTGTCATCACCGCCACCGCCCGACAAAATATCGATGGCCGCACTGCCGGTGATGGTGTTGTTGAGGTTGTTGCCAGTGCCGGTAATTGCACCCGAGCCGATTTTGGTCAGGTTCTCAACGTTGGCGCTCAGTGTGTAGCTCGCCGCATACGTCTGAACTGTGTCTATGCCCTCGTCGGCGTTTTCAATGATAGTGTCGCCGGCATCGTAAACGACATAAATATCGTTGCCGGTCCCACCGGCAAGCGAGTCATTTCCCCATGTACCATTCAGAGTATCGTTGCCTGCCCCACCGGAGAGCGTATCGTCGCCTAACCCACCAGTTATTACATTGTCGAGACTATTACCGACACCGGTAAAATTGGCGTTACCTACGAAGGATAGGTTCTCGACATTGGCGATGTCCGCGAGCGAATAAGCCGCAAGATCGGTCCGGATCTTGTCAGTGCCGCCGTCGGCCGCCTCCACCACGACATCGCCGAGACTATCGACCTCATAGGTATCGTCGCCCGCACCACCGATCAGCGTGTCGTCGCCGGCCTCCCCGTCAAGCCAATCAGATCCCGTCCCGCCGGTGATCACATTGGCCGCCGCATTGCCGTGACCCACGAACGTGGTGGTGCCGGTGTAGGTCAGGTTTTCGACGTTGGCGCTGAGTGTATAAGAAAGCGTCGTCCGGACCGTATCCGTCCCCTCATTGGCATTCTCAATCACGGTGTCGCTGGCATTGTCGACGATGTAGACATCGTCGCCCACTCCGCCCGACAGCTTGTCGATTCCGGTCCCGCCGTCGAGCGTATCATTACCGGAATCGCCGGTCAGGGTGTCATTTCCGGCATTGCCCCAGAGAGTATTGTCCGCCTCGTTGCCGGTGATCGTATCATTGCCGGAGCCGGCCTTAACGTTCTCGATCAAGGACGCAACATTGTCGTGATAAAGAAGGGCGTTGAAAATGTTGCCGCGGGCATAACCATTATTCGGACCTCCTCCCAGGTCGGCCAACTGATCCTGGGAAAAGACCGAGTATCCCCCTGCTCGCAAGTCGATCTTGAGGGCGGTCGCATAAGCGCTCAGATCATAGGTATCGATACCGCCGCCGTCCCAGATTGTCGCGAAGATGCGGTTGGCAGCGGGCGTGATGGCCGCAACGCCATTGACATAGGTGATGCCCTGGTTCGGACTCCATTTGTAGACGGTATCGCCACTGTTCGTAGTGTAGTCCGCACCATACATTTCCTGCAGGGCGGCGATGTCGAGCATCATGAAGGTTTGCGGCGCGCCATCATGCTCATACTTGTACCCACTCAAACTGTCCCCGACATACGTGTGGTAGGTCATGATCGTATATTCGAGGGAGTCGTAGGCGTTCGGAACGACTGTCGGATTGGTAATCTCCGACTCATGAGCATGTTTCAGTCCGAGAGCGTGACCCAGCTCGTGCGCCAAGGTATGGCCTGCATAATTGCCGAACCTCGGAAAGCGAAGATCATCTTCGGTGCCAGCATATTCCGTCCCGAACCAGACGTCGCCTGCCGGCTCGCCGGCATCCGGAGTATAGGCCCATGCCGTCGGAGGCAGCCACGATTGAGCGAACCGCACGGTTGCGGTATCCGCGCTTCCGGCCTCAAAGTTGGCGTTTGTGAACCCTTCTACGGAGAAGCCGTCGTTTGCCGCGCTCCCATAGGACTGCTCCATGAAGAACAAGGCGAGAGACTTCTGCTGCGATGAAATTGGAGAGAAAGAATAGTCTTTCTCTCCGCTATAGTCATACGATGACGAGGTCGTGGGAAACGCATAGGTTATCGTTCCGTTCCAGGCAGTGCCGCTGAAGAGCCCGTCAACTTTCTGATCCCCAGTCGAAATGACGCTCTTCGTCGAAGTAATGAGGTCCGTCATAAAATCCCCGTCTTCCTATTTCATTTCGGCCGCGCCTAACGCCGATTTCCCTCTGCTCCATTTGAAGAGGAAATTCAACTAAAAGCTTTATTTCTGTTCGAGAAGGTTTTTGATCTTGGCGACTAGCGCTTATGAAGCGCTTCCTCCGCAACCTCTAACAAAGGCTGGAAGACATATTCGAGCATCCTGTGCTCTGCCCGTCCGAACCTTCGCAATTGCTCGCATGACGGCACTTAAATTGAAGTTACGGTCATCTGCTAAATTTAGTAAGTCTGGAGGCTCGTCGGGTAAAAGAGGTCCGAAGTGTTTCGGCCGCCCGAACGTTGTCTCCGTCCCTCTTGCCGCGGGTCGGCTTCGCGATTCGCATCTTCGGCGATTTGGCTTGCGCGAACTGATCGTTCCGGATCGAGTGGCGGACTGGCGCAATGCGAACCTCGTTGCTGCTGCGTGCCGCACATGTAGCTTACGCAGTGGTATGGCACCATACGGGTGGGTTGTGCTTCTCGAATATTCCAGTTGATGTAGTAAATGAGCAGCAGATTTGGCGTCGGAATCGGAGGTCCTCTTTAGGGCACCGTTCAATATCCTTCGGGAGTTGCTGGCTGATCAGGAGGCGAGCCTCGTCTGCCATTCCACGCGTGAAAGCCTGGGCTTTGGCATGAAGCGACAACATTGGACCGGGATCTTTGCACATATCGTTGAACGTCTGTACCGCCGATTTTCGGTCGAAACGACATTCTGTAAAGCATTTGCTGAAGTGGGTAGATGGTACGGTTGAGTGGGGTCGAACCACTGACCTCAGGTGCCACAAACCTGCGCTCTAACCAACTGAGCTACAACCGCATAAATCACGTTTGGCGCGACGGGGGTCACATACGAGGACTTGACGATGAATTCAAGTCCCATTCCTCATCAATATACAAAAAGGCTGGACGCGAGGTCCAGCCTTTTATTTGCGATAGACCGGAGCCGATCAAGCGACCTTGAACGATGCCATGGCCTTTTCGGCGGCTTCCTTGGAGGGCTTTGCGAGCTTTTCGGCAACCTGCTTGGTGGTTTCCTGCATCGACTTCGCCTGATCGACGGCAAGCTCGGCCTGCTTGCGCAGGAACGAGGTCTGCAGCTCGACGAATTCGGCGACGGACTTGACGCCGAGCAGTGCTTCCATGTGCGAGAGCGAGGTTTCGGCGTTGACGCGCAGGACGTCGATCGCCTTCAGGCCGATCTCGACGGTGCCGGCCTGTGCCGTCTGGACGGTCGCCTCGAGCGTCTTGCCGGCTTCTTCGCCAGCGCTCTTCAGCTTGGCGTAGGCGTCTTTCGACTGCTGTGCGCCCTTTTCAGCGAATTCGCGGAAGGATTCAGCCAGCTTGGAGGGGTCGAAAGAAGCGATTGAAAAAACGTCATCGGTCTTTATGGTAGCCATGGGTCGCATTCCTTTGGGCTAAGGCAGTCGCTGCCTGTGATCATCGAATGACGTCTATATAAAACATCTAATTGTGCATTGCAACATAAATTGTGCAACGCACAAGTCGTTAACCCTTTCGCCCGAAAGCACCCCGCTGTTCTGGACCGGCATGCGACCTGCAGTTATTAATAAGCCGTTAATTTTGAAGGCCGACAGCGACAAGGTTCGATCATGCCCGCAGTCCAGTATCCGTTCATCGATATCGCCGTGCATGCGCGGGTGCGGGAGCGCTTTTCGCGCGGCGAAGCGATGGTGCTGTTTTCATCAGATCTTGCCCGCCTGCTCTGGGCAAACGGCGCAGGTGCGGAGCTTTTCGGCCATTCGGCGATCTACGATCTGCTCGACCAGGGCGTCGATCGCACCGACATCACCTTTCGGCAGCTGGAAACGGCGGCGCGTCAGCTCGCCGATATCGGCGACAACAGAAGCCTGATGATCCGCGTTGCCAAGGGCTTTCAGCGCGTGCAGGTGCAGGCGGCAGCCGAACTGATCCGGCTTTCATCAGGCGAGAAGGCCATTCTGTTTTCCGTGCCGGTATCGGCAAGGCCGCTGACGGCTAGCGCTGCAGCGGCCCAGATGCTGCAGGGTCTCGATGATCCCGACACGCATATGGCCGTCATCGGCGCCAATGGCGAAGTCATCGCAGCCTCGCCGGGCTTTGCCTCGCTCGCCATATCAGGCGAGACCGCAAAGGCCTTGATCAACCTTGCCGGCGCGCATCCCGATCGCCTGGTGAAGCGCCCGGTCGCCACCGGCAGGGGCTATCTTCCGGCTGCGGTCGGCAGGCTCAGCGACGAGCCGGCGCTCAATCTGCTCTTTGCCGTGGAAACCGCGATCGGGCATCTCGATCCGGTCGACGTGCCCGTGTTCGACGCAGTCGATGGACCGCCGCAGGCGGCTGACGCGCCGGCGGGGGAAGAAGGCACGTCGTCATCCGAACTTCCTTCGCAAGCGGCGACTCCGGCGACCGGGATCGGCGAGATCGTCGATGCGGTCTCGGGGATCGAAGAGGTCGAGGAGACGCTGGAGGAGATCACCGACGACCGGGAACAGCCGGCAGAGGCGGCCCTCACATCCGCAGAGGCGGCGGTTGCCGACGAGAATCCAGCCGCAGACGAAGCCCCGGAGAACGAAGACGGCGCGACCGAGGGCCGCATGGATGAAGTCGACGAGCCCGCTGCGACCGCCGACGAGGCGGCGGAAGCGGCCTTGACGGCTGAAACGCCTGCCGAAGCCGGCCAAATGGCCATCGATGAGGCGCTGGAAGCCGCCCGCGAAGAGCCGGCCATCGCAACAACCGCAGCGTCCGACTCTGCCCCTGCCCCGTCGCTTGCGCCCGAGCCCGGTTTCGTCTTCAGGCCGAACAGCCGTGCTACCCGCTTCGTCTGGAAGATCGATGCGGAAGGCCGGTTCAACGAGGTCAGCCACGAATTTGCCGAGGCCGTCGGCCCGCATGCATCCGCCATCATCGGCTCCGCCTTCAGCGATATCGCCGCTCTCTTCAATCTCGATTCCGAGGGCAAGATTTCCGAGGCGCTTGCGCGCCGCGACACATGGTCGGGCAAGACGATCCTTTGGCCGGTCGAAGGCACCAGCCTCGTCGTCCCGGTCGATCTCGCCGCTCTGCCGACCTATACCCGCAACCGCGACTTCGACGGTTTTCGCGGCTTCGGCGTCGTCCGGCTTTCCGATGCGCAGGAGGATCCGCTGGCGCTCGGCCTGACGCTCGGCCCGGACGGCATCGGCCATGATGCGGCAAGCCTCGGCTTGGCGGCCGACCCCTCTGTCACCGAGTCGGCACACGACATTCAAGCCGGGCCCGAAGCGGCCCCGTCGGAAACGATCGCAGCGGACGCGATCGAGGACCACCCGCAGACCGAAGAGACGCCGTTCGAAGCGACCGGAGAAGAGGCCGGCTTCGAGCGACCCGCCCGGGAGAGCGCCGCCGAAGAGATGCAGGAGGGCGGCGGTGAAGCGCCAGCGGCCGAAGCCGCAGACGAACCCCCGGCGCTTCGCATCGTGGAAACGCCCAATCGCCGTTCGACCGACAAGGTCGTGCAGCTTCACAGCACAGGCGCCGCATTGACGGCCGCCGAACAGGCAAACTTCCGCGAAATCGCCAAGCGCCTGGAAGCCTTCGGCGCCCGCAGGCAAGAGCCTGACGCCCCGCCGACGGGCACTACCGCTACGGAATCAGCATCCTTCAAAGAAAGTGCGGAAGCCATCACCGGCGAAACGCCCGCCGCCGATACGGCCGACGCCGCTTCGGTCGAGCAGACGGCGCCGCAGGAGGCAATCTTCGAGAACGCGGTCGACCCGCTGCGCGAAGACGCCGCTGAAGAACCCGACGCCATCGCCGAGGACGAGGCGACGGAAGGGCTTGAGGAGACGGTCAGCCAGATCGAGGTTCTCACAAGTTTCATCCCCCCGCGCGTGAAGATGATTGACGGGCTTTCGGCCGGTACGGTCGACCAATTGCCGGTCGCAGTGCTTATCCATGTCGGCGATCAACTGATCCATGCCAATCCCGAATTCATGCGGCTGACGGGTTATCATTCGCTCGACGCGCTGCGTGAGGTCGGCGGTATCGAAGCGCTGCTGCAGCGCCGCGAACTTGAGGAAAAGGCAACCGGTTCCGGCACCATGATGCTCGTCAAGGCCGACGACACGCTGACGCCGGTGACTGCCCGGCTGCAATCGGTGCGGTGGGAAGATGCCAATGCTCTGATGCTGGCGTTGATGCCGGTGGAAGGCAAGGAAGATGGCCGCGGCGACAGCAACCGGCCCGAAGCGCGTCCGGAGCGGATGGTCGAGAAGGTCGCCAAGCTTCAGGTCGAGGTCGAGGAATTGCGCTCGATCCTCGAAACGGCGACCGACGGCGTCGTCGTCATCGGCACCGAGGGTGATATCCGTTCGATGAACCGGTCGGCAAGCGCGCTCTTCAATTACGACGAGCAGGAGACGCGCGGCAAACCCTTCGTCATGCTGTTTGCCCATGAGAGCCAGAAAGCCGTCCTCGACTATCTGAACGGCCTTTCCGGTCACGGCGTGGCAAGCGTGCTGAACGACGGGCGCGAGGTGATCGGCCGCGAGGCCGGCGGCGGCTTCGTGCCGCTGTTCATGACGATGGGCCGGCTGACCTCCTCGAACGGCTATTGCGCCGTCATCCGCGATATCACCCAGTGGAAACGCACCGAGGATGAGCTGCGCAACGCCAAGGGCGCGGCCGAAACCGCCAACGCCCACAAGACCGATTTCCTCGCGCGCGTCAGTCATGAAATCCGCACGCCGCTCAACGCCATCATCGGCTTTTCCGACATGATGGCCGGCGAGCGCTTCGGTCCGATCGGCCATCCCCGTTATATCGAGTATGCCAACGATATCGGCCGCTCCGGCCGGCACGTCCTCGATATCGTCAATGATCTCCTCGACATTTCAAAGATCGAGGCGGGCGAGATGGATCTTGACTTCGCCGCCGTTGGCCTCAACGAGGCCGTTTCGGAGGCCGTCGCCCTCGTCCAGCCGCAGGCAAACGGCCAGCGCGTCATCATCCGCACGGCGCTGTCGCATTCGGTGCCCGAAGTCGTAGCGGATCTGCGCTCGATCAAGCAGATCGCGCTCAACATCCTGTCGAACGCCATCCGCTTTACCCCGTCTGGCGGGCAGATCGTCGTTTCCACCTCCTACGAGGCGAATGGCAGCGTGGTGTTGAGGGTCCGCGATACCGGAATCGGTATGACGCGCGCCGAACTCGACCATGCGATGAAGCCGTTCCGCCAGGTCTCCTCGACCCAGTCACGCCATCGCGGCGACGGCACAGGGCTCGGCCTGCCGCTGACCAAGGCGATGGTGGATGCCAACCGGGCCACATTCTCGATCAATTCGGCGCCGAACGAAGGCACGCTCGTCGAGATCACCTTCCCGTCGCAACGCGTGCTGGCTGGCTGATCTCTATCGACGGGGCGGAGCCGCGGGAACGCTGCACGGGCAAGCAAAAAAGAGGCAGCCCGGAGGCTGCCTTCAAATAGGTGCTGTTCAACAAGAGCTCAGTCGATCAACGTCATGTTTCGTAAGCCCGGAGGCTTCAGGCCGCCTCGTTCATGTGCGGCCCCCAAGTTGTTTCACCTTTGACAAAGGTTTCTTAACGAAAGGTTTCCATGACAGGTCATTGCTGAATGGTGAAAGCTTGTGGTTTACCGTTCCTTATCAGTCCCTCAGTTCGCTCAAATCGGCGAAGAGGCGCAATGCTTCGGGGTTGGCGAGCGCCTCCTGGTTTTTCACGGGCCTGCCGTGAACGACCTCGCGCACCGCAAGCTCGACGATCTTGCCTGACTTGGTGCGGGGTATATCGGCTACCGCGATGACCTTTGCGGGCACGTGCCGCGGCGAGGCGCCTGTGCGAATGCGCGTCTTGATCGCCTTGATGAGATCCTCGGTCAGCGTCACACCAGGGGCAAGGCGGACGAAGAGGATGACACGCACGTCGTCATCCCACTCCTGGCCGATGCACAGTGCCTCGGCCACCTCGTCCATCTGTTCCACCTGGTTGTAGATTTCGGCCGTGCCGATGCGCACACCGCCGGGATTGAGCGTCGCATCCGAGCGGCCGTGGATGACGAGGCCCCCATGCTCCGTCCATTCGGCAAAATCGCCATGGCACCAGACATTGTCGAACCGGTCGAAATAGGCGGCGCGATATTTGGCGCCATCAGGGTCGTTCCAGAACATGACAGGCATGGAGGGGAAGGCCTTGGTGCAGACGAGTTCGCCCTTCTCGCCGCGCACCGGCTTGCCGTCATCATCCCAGACGTCGACCGCAAGACCGAGGCCCGGCCCCTGGATCTCGCCGCGCCAGACCGGCTGCAGCGGATTGCCGAGCACGAAACAGGAAACGATGTCGGTGCCGCCCGAGATCGAGGCGAGCTGTACATCTTCCTTGATGCCCTCATAGACGAAGGTGAAGCCCTCGGGCGACAGCGGCGAGCCGGTGGAGGTCATCAGCCGGAGGCTGGAGAGATCGTGGCTTTTGCGCGGCGTCAACCCGCCCTTGCGCACCGCATCGATATACTTTGCCGAGGTGCCGAAAATCGCGAATTTTTCCGCCTCGGCATAGTCGAACAACACATTGCCGTCAGGTGCAAAGGGCGAGCCGTCGAACAGGCAGAGCGTGGCACCGCTGGCGAGCCCGCTGACCAGCCAGTTCCACATCATCCAGCCGCAGGTGGTGAAGTAAAAGAGCTTCTCGCCTGCCTCCAGGCCGCAATGCAGCCGGTGCTCCTTGAGATGCTGCAGCAGCGTGCCGCCGGCCGAATGCACGATGCATTTGGGCACCCCGGTCGTGCCTGAGGAAAAGAGGATGTAGAGCGGATGACCGAAAGCAAGCGCCGTGAAGGCGATCTCCTTGGCCTCATAGGGAGCAATGAAGGCGTCCAGCGTCGAAGCCCCGGGCGTCCTGCCCGCCACCGCCTCGGCATCGCCGGCATAGTGGACGACAATCGTCGGGACACCGAGGCTCTTCGCCACCGCGGCAACCTTGGGACCGACATCCTGCAGTTTGCCGGAATACCAATAGGCATCGCAGGCGATGAAAAGCCTGGGGCCAATCTGGCCGAAGCGGTCGAGCACGCCCTGCTCGCCGAAATCGGGAGAGCAGGACGACCATATGGCGCCGATCGACGCGGCGGCGAGCATGGCGGCGACGGTTTCCGGCATGTTCGGCATCATGGCGGCGATGCGGTCGCCCTTGCCGATGCCAAGTGCCGTGAGGGCCTGCTGCAGCTTCGAGACCAAGGCGCGCAGCCGGTCCCACGACCAGCGGTCTTCGGCCTTGTCCTCGCCGCGGAAGATGATGGCGTCGGCATCGCCGCGGCCAGCCAGCAGGTTTTCGGCGAAGTTCAGCGTCGCATCGGGAAAGAAGCGGGCCTCCAGCATGCTGTCGCCGTCGACGAGCACCTTAGCGCCGCGCTCTCCCTTCACGCCGCAGAAATCCCAGACGGTCGACCAGAACTTCTCCCGCTCGGCCACCGACCATGCATGCAGATCCTCGAAGCCGGAAAGCGCAAGCCCGAACTCGGAATTACAGCGCTCGATGAAGGCATGGATCGGGCTTGTTGCAACGGTCTCGGCCGAGGGCACCCAAAGTGGCTTGTTATCCTGCATTCACTCCTCCTCCCCAATCCCGTCCTTATATCATGCTGCATTGCATTATAAAGTGCGCGACCGTCCGATCCCAAGCCTAAACGCGTCGCATAAACCGGATTCATGCGACGCGGTTCGGCTCTTCGTTTTATGATGTCGTTATCCCGGAACCGCTGCACGCCTCCGGGTGACATGCATTGGATTGCGTAGCCCTGATATTTCATATATCCGGCGAAATCAGCGCATAACCGGTAAGCGGCAGAGATCATGAGTACGTCCAGACATCGCAGGTGGCGCAGGAAGATCGGGCCCGTTTCGCGCTGGTTTCCGGCCTTTGCCCGCGTGTCGACGTTGATTCTGCTGATTGCGCTTGCGCTGTTCGTGGCGCTTAGGGTCGCAGCACCCTATCTCATCACCACGGGTTTCGTGCGCTCCGGCATCGAGGATGCGCTGTCGAAATGGACGGGCTACCATGCCGAGATCAAGGGTAATCCGGTTCTCGAATTCTGGCCGACGCCGCGCATCACGCTCAACCAGGTCACCATCCGCCAGCCGCGCGAAAGCGGCGACAAGCTGCTCGGCAGTATTGAAAGCCTGTCGGCGGATTTCAGCCTGATCGATGCGCTGAGAGGCCGGACGAGTTTCCACGAATTCCATCTGCTGCGGCCCAATCTGGCGCTGACGCGTGACGAGAATGGCCTGATCGACTGGAGTCACTCCGGCCTGCTTGCGCGCGCGATCAGCGGCGTGCGCTACGAAACCGGGGCTGAGGTGCTCGATCCCGCTCTCGATGCCGAGATCGGTGCGGTCACCGTCGAGGACGGCACGCTTGCCGTCACCGACCTCAAGAGCGCCAAGACTTACAATTTCGACAGCGTCACGGCCGACATCGGCTGGCCACGGCTCTCGGGCGCGATCTCGGCTGTCGTGATCGCCCGTATCAACGGCGTGGACCTGAAGGTGGATTTCGCCTCGCGCCAGCCGCTGCTTGCCTTTGCCGGCAAGAGCGCCGAGACGCGGACATCGCTGACGTCAAACCTGCTGACGGCCCATTTTCAAGGGATCGCCAGCATCGCCAGCCTTTCGGCGCTGTCCGGCAATATCGCCGTCAGCATTCCCGATGTGCCGGCGTTTCTGACATGGTCAGGCAGATCGCTCCCCGGCGTCGGCACTCTGAAGAGCGCCTCGCTGGAATCCGACATCATGTCGTCGGGCAGCGGGCTGCGTTTCAACGATCTCAGCCTGTCGCTGAACGAGGCGAGCGCCACCGGCGTGATGGACCTTTCGACCACGGCCGGCAGCCGGCCGAAGATCGGAGGCACGCTCGCCTTCGACCAGATGAACCTGAAGCCGTTCCTTGATGCTTTCGCCCTGAGATTGGCGGCCGGTGAGGCGGAGGACATTTCCGCCGGCATCAGCGAACCGCTGCAGTTGCTCGACGTCGACGTCAGGCTTTCGGCGCGGCGCGCCGAGATGGGCGGCTTCGAGCTTTCCGATGTCGGCGCCAGCATGATCGTCACCGGCGGCGAGGCGAAATTCGATATCGGCGACAGCGGCTTCGAAGGCGGCGAAATGACGGCGCATCTGGAGGCGACGCGGCGTGACTTCGACGGCGGCGGCAAGCTGCAGCTATCGATCCGCGACGCCGACTTCGCCGGCCTTGCCGAGCGTCTGCAGCTCAAAGGGCCGCTGCCGCTTGCAACGGGATCGCTCGATCTCGACCTGCAGTCGTCGAAGGCGATCTGGACGGCCGGTCTTGCCGACGTCACCGGTAGACTGCATTTCTGGACGAGGGAGGGCACGATTCCCGGAATCGACGTAGGAGCGCTCAGGACACAGGCGGCCCAAAAGCCGTTCTTTCCGCTGAGTGCCGCAGCGGGCGGCGCTTTCGCCTTCAACCAGTTGGACCTTCAAGCCGATTTCGCCAACGGCTCCGCCGAAATCCATGACGCCCACATCGTCGGGCCGACGCAGACGCTGGCGCTTTCCGGCGTGGTCACCTATCAGTCCAACGGTCTGGCGCTTTCCGGTTCGCTGGAGACAACCGATCCGGCCAAGGCAGCAGAGCTGCCGCTTCTGCCGTTCTTCGTCGGCGGCTCATGGCCGAACCCGCTGATCTCGCCGGTTCCACTTCTGAACACCGCGCCCCACGCGCAATAGCCATCGGGACGCCCGATCTGCCGTCGTTTCACAACAAGTTCCATTGAGCAGAGCGAATCGCTATTTGGCGGCAACCCAACGCTGCGGCCCCTCTTAAAGGGCGAGCGTACCAGCCTCTCGCCGAGAAAAGGCCTGGCGGTCATCGGCCAGAGCATTCCGAGCAAGACCAGCCTGCGCCGGGGACGATCGGTTAATTGCCAATCATATGGCGGCGGCAAATCGACCGTCCGTCATACTATTCAAGCGCCATGAGCGACACGCCAGCCTGCAGATAGTCGCCTTCCTTTACAAGAAGGTGGACCTTGCCCGCCTTCGGGGCAGCGATCTGTGTTTCCATCTTCATGGCCTCCATCACCGCCAGGAGATCACCTTCGGCAACAGTAGCGCCATCCTCTACCTTGAAGGATTGCAGCGTTCCGGAAACTGGTGCCACAACGCCTTCTTCCTTTTTTTGACCGTTCGCATCGGCTGCGGCGGTGTCGATCTGACCGGCCGTGCTAAGACCGGATAACAATATGTTTGGCAGTCCAACTTTTACGCGCTTGCCGTCAATCTCCAGCCATGTGTGGGTCATGGATGGATCGTTTGCCGGTTCAGGACGTTCCATCGCGTCTGGCATGGCGGCAAAGTCAGTCTCGATCCATCGCGTATGCACCTTGAAACCATCGCTGCCGATGAAGTCTTTGGTTTCGATGGCCGCACGGTGGAACGGCAGGACGGTTGCCACGCCCTCGATGCGGAATTCTTTCAGGGCGCGGCGAGCACGGCGCAGCACTTCGTCTCGGTCTGAGCCGCTTACGATGAGCTTCGCCATTAGCGAATCGAACACGCCCGGAATGCTTGAACCGCCAACGACACCGCTGTCCAGACGGATTCCGGGGCCGGAAGGCGCATCGAAAACCGAGATGGAGCCGGGCGTCGGCAGGAAACCCCGGCCGGGGTCTTCGGCGTTGATGCGAAACTCCATGGAATGGCCACGCGGTTGCGGCGTATCGAGGACACGCAGCTTATGGCCCTCTGCGATGCGAAATTGCTCGATGACCAGATCGATGCCAGTCGTTTCCTCGGTTACGGGATGTTCCACCTGAAGCCGAGTATTGACTTCGAGGAAGGAAATCGTCCCGTCAACGCCGAGCAGGAATTCAACGGTACCGGCACCTGAATAGCCTGCAGCCGCGATGATTGATTTCGCCGCCTCGTGAATCTTGTGCCGCTGCTCCTTGGACAAGAAAGGTGCCGGCGCTTCTTCGATCAGTTTCTGGTTCCGGCGCTGTAGGGAGCAGTCTCGCGTTCCAAGAACGAGGACATTGCCGTGCTTGTCCGCAACGACCTGCGCTTCGATATGGCGGGGTCGATCGAGGAAACGTTCGAGGAAACATTCGCCGCGACCAAAGGCGGCGGTTGCTTCACGAACGGCGGATTCGTAAAGATCGGAGATTTCCTCCATTTTCCACGCGACCTTCAGGCCGCGACCGCCGCCGCCGTGAGCCGCCTTGATGGCAACAGGAAGGCCATATTCCTCGGCAAAGGCGATGACTTCTGCTGCGGAGGAGACTGGACCATCGCTTCCCGCGACCAACGGTGCACCTACGCTGGTGGCAATGCGTCGCGCCTCCACCTTGTCGCCGAGCGCTTCAATGACCTGGGGGTCCGGGCCGATCCAAGTCAAACCGGCATCCATTACCGCTTGCGCAAATTCGGCGCGCTCGGAGAGAAAACCATAACCGGGGTGTACGGCGTCTGCGCCGGCACGTTTTGCGATGGCGATCAGCTTGGAAATGTCAAGATAGGTTTCCGCAGGGCGGATACCTTCAAGTGCATAAGCCTCATCCGCCAGGCGCACAAATAGTGCGTCTTGATCAGGGTCGGCATAAACGGCGACGGACTGGATACCGTAGTCGCAGCAGGCGCGGATGATGCGCACCGCGATCTCGCCCCGATTGGCAATCAGTACTTTCTTCATCGCTGTTCTCCTCGGAATTCTGGGTTCTCGCCCGCCGATATTTCGGCGAACGGGCCAATTGGCCGGAACCTGATTTTTGCGTTCACCGGAATCTGACCCGCAAGATCAAGGTGATAATTGGCGACTGCGCCGATGACCGGATAACCGCCGGTCAACGGGTGATCGTTAAGGAACAGGACCGGCTGGCCGCTGTGAGGTATCTGGATGGCGCCTGTCGCAGTACCTTCGCTTGCCAGTTCGGCGCTATCCTTCCGTTCGACCGGAATGTCGCCAGCCAGCCGGATGCCGACGCGGTTCGACTGTGGCGTCACCTGCCATAGCTGGCCTGTCAGGGTCTCGAGTCCCCTTTGCGTGAACCAGTCCGTGCGAGGACCCAGAACCACATCGAGTGTTACCACATCGCCAGGCCGCGGTGGGTCGAACGCCGGTACCTCGTCGATTGAAACGCTCGAAAGGCCTGAGTTCACGAGATTTAAAAAGAGGGTTGAGCCAGCAGTGACCGGCTGCGGGCCGACAATTGCCAACGTATCGGTTGCAACGCTGCCAAGGACGGGTTCGACCCTGAAACCGCCGCGCACAGCAAGATAGCTGCGCATGCCCTTCAGCGGTTGGCCAAAGGTCACCACATCGCCGGGCTCCACGGATACCGGGGCATAAGCTTCGGCAGTGAATGTGCGTCCGGCTGCGGTTTTGATCGTGATCGAGCCGAGCGCTCCGGCAGCACCAATAACGGTCCGGCTTGAGCTTTTGAAGGAAAACCCGCCGAGCGTCAGTTCAAGACAGGGTGTGTTGGCGGGATTGCCGACAATGCGGTTAGCGGAATTGAAAGCACTGCGATCAAGCGCTCCGGCTGCCGAGATGCCCTGGCCGGTTTGGCCGAAGCGTCCGAGATCCTGAAACAGTGCCGGCATCGGTGCCGCAAGAACCTCGAAGCGTGGTGCGGTCCTGTCTGTTTCCGTCTCATCTTTACGCGGCGTCGTGGAGGCAACAGAAACGGTGTTGCCTGCCATATTGAGGAAGCGGACGCGATAACCGGGCTGGAGAAGCGCGCCTGGATCGCGATCGATATCCCACATCTTCAAGGGCGTTGTGCCGATGATCTGCCAGCCACCGGGGCTGTTTTGCGGGTAGACGCCGCTGAAAGCGCCGGCAAGCCCGACGGAGCCAGCGGGTATACGGGTGCGGGGGCTTTGGCGGCGTGGTACGTGAAGCGCGGGGTCGCCACCGACGAGATAGCCGAAACCGGGCGCAAAACCACAAAAGGCGACAATGAACTCGCTTTCGGTGTGCCGACGGATGACCTCTTCAACACTCAGGCCGGTCCATTCAGCGACGTCGCCGAGATCTTCACCGTCGTAACGAACGGGAATTTCGACGAGATTTTCCGAGACGGCGATTTTGGCCGAGAGATCGCGGGTCGCAAGCCTGCTTGCCAGTGTCTCGCCGCTAATTCTCTCTGGGCGAAAACGGATCATCAGCGTCCGGGCCGCCGGAACTGTTTCTTCGATACCTTCGATCGGATCGGCTTGAAGGGAGGCGAACAAAGCAAGCGTCTGGTCAAGATCGGCCAGTTCGACAAGCAGGGTGGTGAGGCTGACCGGAAGAAAACGCATTCTGTTCTCACACGTGATCGGCAGAATCGGAAATGTCGGTTACGAACATGTGGCTCGGTGCACAGGTTATGGCGAAGCGAACGCCGGAGGCCATGATGGCTGCCACGGCTTGCCTAAGGCAAGAGGGGGAATGATCATGCGCTGTTCCTCAAATGGCGGGCGTGAACGAACGGATTTCGACGCCTTCCAGTTCGAAACGGCGGCGGACTTCCTGTGCTATGGCAACGGCGTCGGGGCTGTCGCCATGAACACAGATGGATTGCGCTTCAATCTTGATGCTGCTGCCGTCGATGGCCTCAAGCGTACCTTCACGGGCAAGCTGCAACATGCGCTCGGCGATATGGGTGGCGTCGTGCAGCACCGCACCGGCTTGGCGGCGGGAGACCAATTGTCCCTGCGGAGTATAGGCTCGGTCGGCAAAGGCTTCTGCGACAACAACGAGCCCCTCCTTGCGGGCGAGATCAAGAATGGGTGCTCCGGCAAGGCCCACTAGGATTAAGGAAGGATCGACGGCCTTTATGGCGTCGATGACGGCCCGTCCCTGTTTTGAGTCGTTCGCGATACGATTGTAGAGTGCGCCGTGTGGCTTCACGTAACGAACGGTCGTGCGAGCGGCTGCGGCAACGCCCTTCAGCGCGCCGATCTGATATATGACGTCGGCAATCAGTTCTTCAGAGGTGGCATCGAGATCGCGGCGGCCGAAGCCGACGCGATCCGGGTAGGAGACATGCGCGCCGACCGCGACGCCCTTCTCAGCAGCACCCTTGACTGTGCGGTAGATCCCGGCCGGATCACCGGCATGAAAACCGCAGGCAATGTTGGCGCTGGAAACAACGGCGAGCATTGCGGCATCATCCCCCATGCTCCAAGCGCCGTAACCTTCGCCAAGATCGCTGTTGAGATCGATAACGGCCATCATGATATTCCTCCTGAAGCAGTGGACTTGCGTGGCCACACCAATATGGCCGGCTAAAGTTTGGGTGGATGATTTTAATAGCCGAGCAGCGCGAAGATAGGGCCAACGGACTTGTAGGCCATGTACCAGGTCAGGCAGCAGGCGAGTGCACCAAGGCCCAGGAGCCACCGAGGATATTGGTATCCATGCATCAGGTCTGCGCGCTTCCAGGCTGCGAACAACAGGATCGAAAGACCGATGGGCAACACGAGACCGTTCAGACCGCCGACGAACACAAGCATAGCGGCCGGCGGGGTGGTGACAAGCATATAGGCGATCAGCGAGATGCAGATAAAACCAACTGTCGACAAGTTACGTTGCCGCTCGCTCATATCCGGCTTGAAGGCCGTGAGGAACGAGACCGACGTGTACGCTGCGCCGATAATGCTGGTTAGCGCCGAAGCTAGGAAGACTGCGCCGAACAGGCGGAAGCCGATGTCGCCGGCCGCGGCATGGAAGGCCTGGCCTGCCGGATTTGCTGCTTTGCCGGACAGGTCGATGACCGCTCCAGAGGCAACGACGCCGAGAACGGCCAGGAACAGGATATAGCGCAACACTCCGGTGATAGCGATGCCGCTCAGCGCCGCGCGATTGACCGCGCCGATGTTTTCGACTCCGACCGTTCCTTTGTCGAGCAGGCGATGCGCACCGGCATACGTAATGTAGCCGCCGATCGTGCCGCCCACGATCGTGGTGATGGTGGCAAAGTCAATTGTGGATGGCAGGACCGTCTGGTGGAAAGCATCAGCGACCGGTGGACCGGAAACGACTGCAGCGTAAAGAATAAGTGCAAGTTTGACGAAGGCGGCGACGAAGACCACGCGATCCATCGCCACACCCGCACGACGCGAAACGAAGATGCCGATGGCAACAAGGGCGCCGATCGCTCCGCCGATCTTCGGATCGAGACCGATCATGGCATTGAGGCCAAGCCCTGCCCCTCCGATATTGCCAATATTGAAGAACAGGCCACCGATAATCACCAGAACGGCCAGCAGATAACCCGAACCCGGGATTGCCGCGTTGGCAACTGCCGGCGCCCGCATGCGGGTCACCGTTACAATACGCCAGACATTTGCCTGGACGACGAAGTCGATCAAGATGGAAACGATGATCGCGAAGGCAAAGGCTGCCCCGAGCTTAACGGTGAAATTGGCCGTCTGTGTGATGAAGCCCGGTCCTACGGCTGCCATCGACATCAGGAACATTGCGGAAAGTAAGGCGTAGCGCTGCGCTTTGGCGCTTTGCACAGCCGCAACCTGGCGGCCGTGCGCGAGCTCGGTCTGCTGCATGGAAGTTTCTCCGTTTATCGTCACCCGCCCCTCGCGGATGCTTTTAGCACTCCCATCATGATCTGCTCTGCGACGTTGTCAAGATTGTTCAACGATCATTACTCATCGTTCCGCCAAAAACATGCAAAAATGGAGCGTATCTCTCATATTGTTGATCGATACACAATGTCTTAATCAGAGACACCTTCAGCGCGATGGGAGCAGGCGAAGACGTAGCTAACTGATTGTTCAACGATCAAATTGCATCGTTTACTGAAACCGTACTGATTTCCCCATTAAATGGATTTTCCGTTCTCACATTGGCGCTTCCAGTTGCCCATTTTAGTGGTATGCAATGGCCGAGTATCCCCATGCGGCAGAAGAGGTTTCGGTGACCGAAAAAGCTGAGAATCAGCCCTTGGCAGACCGATTGGCGAAGCGCATCCGCGCTTTGTTGATCTCCGGTGAATTGTTACCTGGGCAGCGGGTGTCGGAAGCAGGCTTCAGTGATCGGTTTGAAGTGTCGCGTAACTCACTCCGCGAGGCCTTTCGGCTGCTTACCAAGGACGGAT
Organism: Rhizobium atlanticum; assembly: GCF_030182485.1. NCBI lineage: Bacteria > Pseudomonadati > Pseudomonadota > Alphaproteobacteria > Hyphomicrobiales > Rhizobiaceae > Rhizobium > Rhizobium atlanticum. The sequence continues at coordinate 225,559 of NZ_JAQJCJ010000008.1, read as the reverse complement.
TGCTCCGCCACGAGACCAATCGGGGTGTATTTGTAGCAACACCGAATGTGGCTTCTATCATGGACATCTACCGAGTTCGCCGGATGTTGGAATGCGGCGCGCTTCGGCAAGCCTGGCGACTTCATCCTGCGGTCAAAGCGATGCGCGAGGCTGTGGAGGAGGCGAAGACCAAGCGTGAAGAGCAGGACTGGCATGCAGTAGGAAGTGCCAACATGAAATTTCACAGCGCGATCGTGGGCCTAGCAGACAGCGCACGGCTTAGCGATTTCTACGAACGCGTTGCAGCAGAGTTGCGCCTTGGGTTCGGGCTTCTGGATAATCTGGAGCAACTTCACGCACCGTTCATTGATATGAACAACACTATCGTTACCCTGACAGAAAAAGGTGAGAACAGTCAGGCGTGCCACGAGATGGAGACCTACCTCAATCTGTCCGAGCGAGCACTCTTAAAGGCGTTCGAGCGGGCATCCTATCTCGGCTGAGATTTCACAACGATGCGCTCTCGGCGACATCGGTGAACGAAGTCAAACGTTCATGTCGTCAGCGACCGCCAGCCAGACCTGCTGGAGCTCTTCGTTTTCGTTGGATCAGGCGCCGGCAGCAGCCGCCCACTCATCGCGCTCGCGCTGCACTTCGCGGCGCTTGGTGACGATCGATGCGCAGATAACGCCGACCGCGACGATGGCGATCAGGATCGTGCAGATCGCGTTGATCTCGGGCGTCACCCCAAGGCGCACCTGGCTATAGATCTTCATCGGCAGTGTGGTTGCGCCGGGGCCGGAGGTGAAGCTTGCAATCACGAGGTCGTCAAGCGACAGCGTGAAAGCCAGGATCCAGCCCGAAAACACCGCCGGCGAGATGATCGGCAGCGTGATCTCGAAGAAGGTCCGCACCGGCGGCGCACCCAGATCCTGGGCGGCTTCCTCAATGGACTGGTCGAAGCTCAAGAGCCGTGACTGCACGACAACGGCGACGAAGCACATGGTCAGCGTCGTATGCGCCAGCGTGATCGTCCAGAAGCCGCGGTCGAAGCCGATCGCCACGAAGAGCAGCAGCAGCGACAGACCGGTGATGACTTCCGGCATGACGAGCGGCGCATAGACCATTCCCGAAAAGAGCATGCGGCCGCGGAAGCGGCTATAGCGCACCAGCGTCAGCGCCGCCATCGTGCCGAGGACGGTCGCGAAGGTGGCCGACAGCAGACCGACACGGATCGTTACCCAGGCGGCATCGAGCAGGGCCTGGTTCGAGAGCAGCGAGACATACCATTTGGTGGAGAAGCCACCCCAGACGGTGACGAGCTTCGATTCGTTGAAGGAAAAGACCACCAGCAGCACGATCGGCAGATAGAGGAAGGCAAAGCCGAGCACGACGGAGATGATGTTGAAACGGGTCCATCTCAGCATGGCTTACTTCCCCCGCTCTTCGGCCTTGGCCTGGACATTCTGGAAGAAAACGATCGGGATCACCAGGATCATCAGCAGGATGGTTGCGACCGCCGAGGAGACCGGCCAGTCTCTGTTCGCGTTGAATTCGTTCCAGAGCGTCTTGCCGATCATCAGCGTCTGCGAACCGCCGAGAAGATCGGGAATGACGAACTCGCCGACGGCAGGGATGAAGACCAGCATGCAGCCGGCAACCACACCGGGGATCGACAGTGGGAAGGTGACGCGCCAGAAGGCCTGGATCGGCGTGCAGCCGAGATCCTGCGCTGCCTCGATCAGCGTGCCGTCCATCTTTTCGAGCGCCGAATAGAGCGGCAGCACCATGAAGGGCAGATAGGAATAGACGATGCCGATATAGACGGCGGTGGTGGTGTTGAGGATGATCAATGGGCTGTCGATCACATGCAGCGACAGGAGAAGCTGGTTCAGCAGCCCTTCGGGCTTCAGGATAGCGATCCAGGCGTAAACGCGGATCAAGAAGCTCGTCCAGAACGGCAGGATGACGAGCATCAAAAGCGTCGGCCGGATGCGGCGCGGGGCCTGAGCCATGCCATAGGCGATCGGATAGGCGATCAGCAGCATCAGCAAGGTCGAGACCGCCGCGATGATGACGCTCGAGAGATAAGCGTTGAAATAGAGCGGATCGTCGGTGAGATAGCCGTAATTATCGAAGGAGAAGGTCGCGACCTTGCTCCAGAAACCACCCCAGCCATCGGCAAAGGAGAAGACCGGCTCGTAGGGTGGGATGGCGATTGCCGTCGTCGACAGGGAAATACGGAAGACGATGAAGAACGGCGCCAGAAAGAAGAGCAGCAGCCAAGCATAGGGGATAATGATGACGAGACGGTTGTAAAGGCGAGATGCGAAAGTTTCCATAGCCTCAGTCCTTCAGCAGCACGCCGCCATTCTCGTCGAACGAAACCCAGACCTCCTGATCATAGGTGAAAGGGTCTTCGACGGAACGCTGCGCGTTGAGGGAAGAGGCTCTGACGAATTTGCCGCCCGGCAGCTTAATGTGGAAGACGGTCATGTCGCCGAGATAGGCGATATCCCAGATCTCGCCCTTGGCGGCATTGACCGAGGCGTTCGCGGGGGCCGTGCGCGTCACGCGAATCTTTTCCGGGCGGATAGCAAAACCGACCGTGCTGCCGGTCGCCGGCGCCTCCGTGGCGGCAGTCCGGATCGTCAGGCCGCTTTCGACTGATATCTCGACCGCCCCGCTTCCTGACGTCGTCACCTTGCCGTCGAAGATATTCACGTCGCCGATGAAGTCCGCGACAAAGCGGCAATTCGGCGCCTCGTAGATTTCGCCCGGCGTTGCCACCTGCACGACCTGGCCGTGGCTCATGACCGCGATGCGGTCGGCCATGGTCATCGCCTCTTCCTGATCATGGGTGACCACAACGAAGGTGAGGCCGAGCGTCTGCTGCAGGTCCATCAGTTCGAACTGGGTTTCCTCGCGCAGCTTCTTGTCGAGCGCGCCGAGCGGTTCATCGAGCAGCAGCACTTTCGGGCGTTTGGCGAGCGAGCGGGCGAGCGCGACGCGCTGGCGCTGACCGCCGGAGAGCTGGTTCGGTTTGCGTGAGGCAAACTGCTCCAGCTTTACGAGCTTCAGCATCTGCGTCACGCGCTCGACTATTTCGTCCTTCGGCATGCCGTCCTGCTTGAGGCCGAAGGCGATATTCTTCTCGACGGTCATATGCGGAAAAAGCGCGTAGGACTGGAACATCATATTGACCGGCCGCTTGTAGGGCGGCGTGCCGGCGAGGTCGGTGCCATCGAGGATGATCTCGCCCGAGCTCGGCTGCTCGAAGCCGGCGAGCATGCGTAGAAGCGTCGACTTGCCGCAGCCGGAGGCGCCGAGCAGAGCAAAGAACTCGCGATGATAAATGTTCAGCGACAGATCATCGACGGCGGTGAAATTGCCGAAACGCTTGGTGACATTCTTGAAGGCTATGAAAGGTTTTGCAGAAGGATCGGTCCAGGGTGCGAAGGCGCGGCGGATATTGCCCAAAGATTTCATCATATTCCTCGAGAATAAGTTTTCAGCCGGCCTCCACCCGGGCCGGTAATTGAAAGGCCCGGACGTTTCCGTCCGGGCCTGGCACCAACCTACTGGCCGGTCACGACCTTCGTCCAGATCCGCGTCGCCGTGCGTTGGGTCTTCGGATCCCACGGCTTGACCGTGAACAGGTTCTTCATCACCTCGTCGGTCGGATAGACGGCCGGATCTTCCAGCACTTCCTTGCTGACGAACTGCTGCGAGGCCTTATTGCCGTTGGCGTAGAAGGTGTGGTCGCTCGCCTTGGCGATGACCTCGGGCTTCATCAGGTAGTTCAGGAATTCGTGCGCCTCGGCCACATGCTTGGCATCGGCCGGGATTGCCATCATGTCGAACCACATCTGGGCGCCCTGCACGGGGATCGAATAGTTGACCTCGACACCGTTCTTGGCCTCGGCCGCGCGGTCGCGGGCCTGCAGCATGTCGCCGGAATAGCCGAAGGCGATGCAGATATCGCCATTGGCAAGGGCGTTGATATATTCGGAGGAGTGGAACTTGCGGATATAAGGGCGCACCGCCGTCAGCAATTCCTCGACCTTCTTGAAATCTTCGGGCTTGGTCGAGTTCGGATCGAGGCCGAGATAACGCAGCGCCGTGGTCATCACGTCCTTCGGCGTGTCGAGCACGTAGATGCCGCAATCCTTGAACTTCTCGGCCACCTTCGGGTCGAAGATCACTTCGAGACCTGGCTTGGCATCAGGCCCGAGGATTTCTGCGACCTTCTTGACGTTATAGCCGATCCCGTCGGTGCCCCACATGTAGTCGACAGCGTATTCGTTGCCCGGATCGTAGGCAGCGGTGCGCTCCTGGATCACATCCCACATGTTGGAAAGGTTCGGCAGCTTGGATTTGTCGAGTTTCTGGAAGACGCCCGCCTGGATCTGACGCTGCAGGAAGTCGGCCGTGGGAACGACGACGTCATAACCGGTGCCGCCGGCAAGCAGCTTGGTTTCGACAGTCTCATTGGAATCGAAAGTGTCGTAGACGACCTTGATGCCGGTTTCCTTGGTGAAATCGGCAAGGATGCTGTCGTCGATATAATCCGACCAGTTGTAGACGTTAACGACGCGCTCCTGCGCAACGGCCGGCGCGGCGGCAAGGAGCGCGGCGATGGCTGCGGCCGTCACGGTTGCGATGGTTGACCTCATGATTTCTCCTGTTTGTTCGAAGAGCCCGCATCCCGCGAACATCTTTTCCCTCGGGTTTTGTCCGCAGACTAAGAAGGAATTTCTAAGCCCACAAGCGCAAAAACTGCGCCTTGAATCATTTCACAATCACTGGAAGTCGAAGGCGCTGAGACCCGCCACCATCTCGTCGAGCCCGAGCGGCCGCGTTACCGGCGGCTCGGCGCGGGAAAGGCAGCCGCGCCGCTCGCAGAGACGACAGGCCGGACCGATTGCAACCGGATCGAGCGCCGCCGCCTGCCCGTAGACCACGCCGTCTGCAAGAGCGGCATCGCAGCCGACCAGGATTGCGGTGCGTCTGATTCTTTCGCCGAATTCGACGCTCGGCCCCTCCAGAGTGCGCGCGACCGTCAGGAAGGACGCGCCATCCGGCATGACCACCGTCTCGGCAAGAATCTGGCCCGGCTGCAGGAAGGCGGCGTGGATATTGAGCTTCGGACAGCCGCCGCCGAAACGGGCCTGCGGAAAGCCTTGGGCGCCAGCTCGCCGCAGCCGATGGCCGGCCGCATCGATCTCGATCAGGAAGAAGGGGATTGCTGCCGCGCCAGGTCGCTGCAGCATCGTCAGACGCGTTGCCGCATGGCCGAAGGAGACGCCGAAACGCGCCCGAAGAATATCGATGTCGTAACGCGTCGCCTTGGCAGCCGAAAGGAAGGCTTCATAGGGCATGGCCAGCGCCAGTGCCGCAATGCGGGCAAGCTCGAAGCGGGCGATGCGGCGCGCCTCGGCGGAGGAAAGTTGGAGATCGTCGAGCTCGGCATCGATGGCCGGCAGCAAAGCAAGGGTCGCTGCCTCGACCGCTATCTCGTGCGCACGATCGGCCGGCGACAGGCGTTCCGAAATGAAAAGCCGCATCGAATGGCGATCGAAACGGCGGCGCAGATCCGGCATGACGTGCACGGGTAAGACGCGCACCGCAATGCCGCGTTCGGCGCGCAGCCAGTCCTTCAGTCCCGCCGCAAGATCGAGGCCGCCGGGCACCGTCGCAGCAAAGGCTTCCGCCGCTGCCTCGATCCGTCCGAAATAGCCGGATCGGCGCTCCAGCGCCTCGCGCAGCTCGTCCAGCGGCAGTCGGCCGGCGGCAACGGGCGCATGCCCCTCGGCCGCCATCAGCACTGTCAGATCGGATAGCCGCGCGGCCTGTTCGCGGTAGGCACGATAAAGCTTGATCATGCCGCTTGCGGCATTCGGCGCCGCTTCAGCCACCTCCACCAGTTCCTGGTCACCGGGCAGTTCGCCTGATAGCAGCGGGTCGGCGAAGACCTCCTTCAGCTGACCGAGACTGCCGCCGGTCTGTCCCCGCAACTCCTCCAGATCGATCCGGTAGACGGCCGCAAGCTTCAGGAGCAGCTGAACCGTCAACGGCCGCTGGTTGCGTTCGATCAGGTTCAGGTAGGAAGGCGAAATCTCCAGCGCCTCGGCCATGGCGGTCTGCGTCAGCGCCAGCGCATTGCGAATGCGCCGCAGTTTAGGGCCTGCGAAGATCTTCCGTTCCGCCATGTCACACCTTTGACAAAGAACAGGGGCGCTTAATTTACAAAACTTTACAACTTCACAGCGGCCCTCTGTCAATCCTCGTCATCTTAACCTCTTTCCGGTACGAAAATCAAAGGTTTTTCTGGCCAGAACGACGCAAATTGTCAATCTTGTCATTCATTCACGCAATGACGATTTTCAGTGAGGAAAGCCCGCATGACCGATTTTTACAAGCTTGTCCGAAATGCGCCAGCAGGCCGCTTCGACGGTATCGAACGGCCCTATTCCACCGCTGACGTGGAGCGGCTGAGAGGCTCGGTGGCGCTCAGCCATACGCTCGCCGAAATGGGGGCGGATCGCTTGTGGCAGCTCATTCACCAGGAGGACTTTGTCAATGCGCTCGGCGCGCTCTCCGGCAACCAGGCCATGCAGATGGTGCGCGCCGGGCTGAAGGCGATCTATCTCTCCGGCTGGCAGGTGGCGGCCGACGCCAATACCGCATCGGCGATGTATCCCGACCAGTCGCTTTATCCCGCCAATGCCGGGCCGGAACTCGCCAAGCGCATCAATCGCACGCTGCAGCGCGCCGATCAGATCGAGACCGCAGAGGGCAACGGCCTTTCCGTCGAGACCTGGTTTGCACCGATCGTTGCCGATGCGGAAGCCGGTTTCGGTGGGCCGCTCAACGCCTTCGAGATCATGAAGGCTTATATCGAGGCGGGTGCGGCAGGCGTCCATTTCGAGGACCAACTCGCTTCGGAGAAGAAATGCGGCCATCTCGGCGGCAAGGTGCTGATCCCGACGGCCGCCCATATCCGCAATCTCGACGCCGCCCGGCTTGCTGCCGACGTCATGGGCGTGGCGACCCTGGTCATCGCCCGCACCGATGCGGAAGCAGCAAAGCTGCTGACCTCCGACATCGACGAGCGCGACCAGCCCTTCGTCGACTATGACGCCGGGCGCACAGTCGAGGGCTTCTATCAGGTCAGAAACGGCATCGAGCCCTGCATCGCCCGTGCCGTCGCCTATGCGCCGCATTGCGACCTGATCTGGTGCGAGACCTCGAAGCCGGATCTGGAGCAGGCGCGCCGTTTTGCCGAGGGTGTGCACAGGGTCCATCCGGGCAAGCTGCTTGCCTATAATTGCTCGCCATCGTTCAACTGGAAGAAGAACCTCGACGAGGCGACGATCGCCAAGTTCCAGCGCGAGCTGGGCGCGATGGGCTACAAATTTCAGTTCATCACGCTCGCCGGCTTCCACCAGCTGAACTATGGCATGTACGAGCTGGCGCGCGGCTACAAGCAGCGGCAGATGTCGGCCTATTCCGAACTGCAGCAGGCCGAATTCGCCGCGGAGGTGAACGGCTATACCGCCACCAAACATCAACGCGAGGTCGGCACCGGCTATTTCGACGCCGTGTCGCTCGCCATCACCGGCGGCCGGTCTTCGACCACGGCCATGCACGATTCAACCGAACATGCGCAGTTCAAACCGGCTGCGGAATGACCCGAAGAGGAGGATAGATCATGGCATCCATCGCACGCGTCCGCGAACGGGCCGAAGAGCAGGCATCGAGCATGAGCGAGGATCAGCAGACGACGATCCGCATGCTCGCCAATGACCTGCATCGGCTGAACCAATCCGTCATGAAGGCCGTCGAGGCCGGCGTTTCTGTCGAACTGGTGCGCTCGGCCCGTCACCACGGCGGCGACGGCAACTGGGGCGACCTGTTGATCCCGGTCGTCGTCACCAACCGGCACTGACGAAATAGGCGGCAGCCCGGGCACGTCGCTCGGATTGCGCTCGGTCACAGCGTCCGCGCCGCGAAAGAATGCGCGGACGCCCTATCGTCTTCCAGTCTTCCGCGGGCCGGGTATCAGCCGCGGCTCGGACGCTTGCCGGCGAAAAGGTCGGCATAGCTTCTAACGAGCTTCGTCATGCGGTCGGCGACCGTGCGGATCTCCGGGCGATGGCGATCCTCGGCATTCATGACGATCCATTGACGATGACGCAATTCCGGCAATTCGCCGCCTTGGCGCTGCAATTCGGGATGAAGATCGCCGACGAAACAGGGAAGCACCGTCTTGCCGGCGCCGGCGCGCACCAGATCCGGCAGCGAGCGCGGCCGGTTGACGGTGGCGACGATATCAGCCGCGGCATGGGAATGCGGCCAGCGCAGATAGGCCGAGATCGCCTCCTCCTCGCCGACGGCAATCCAGCGCTCGTCGGTCTCGACTGCGTTTCGCCTGACATAGACGGCGTATGCCACCTCTCCAAGCTGGCGGGCGGCCAGATTGGGTTCCTCCGGCTCGAAAGCGCGAATGCCGATGTCGCTCTCGCGATAGGCAAGGCTTGCCCGCGCCTCGCCGATGGTGAGCGCAATGGCGAAGGCATCGCCCGGCATGCGGATGGCAGCGAAATTCTCCGTCAGAAGCCAGGCGACCCAGGTGCCTGCAGTGATCCTGACTGTCGTGCCGCCCTCCCCGGACTGCCGCCAGGCTTCGACCTTGCGGGCGGCGGCCTCCATTTCCTGAAGGTGATCGAGCAGCGCCTGGCCATCCCGCGTCGGCCGATAACCTGTCTGGCTGCGGGAAAACAGGGTGCGGCCGACCTCCTGTTCTAGATCGAGCATGCGTCGGCCGATGGTCGCGGGGCTAAGACCGCTTGCGGCACTGGCCCCCGTCAGGCCGCCGAGGCGGGCCACCTGCAGGAAAAGCTGATAGGAATCCCAATTCGCGTTTTTCATCAGTGAAAAACATAGCGTGGATTTCCCTGTTTATGAAGAGAAATTCGATGCTTAAATCAAGAGATGTCTTTGAGTAGGAAAGGACATCCCATGATCGACATGATCACCATCGCAGGCGTGCATGGATTTCGCCACCATCGCCCGCCGAGCAACAGCAAGGCGGATGAGGATCGATTCTATGACGAGTTCGGAGACAGCGGCACCATTCGCTTCGCCGCCTGGCTGACCTCGCTCGACCTCATCATCAGGCGCGTGGTGTCAAAGCGCCGCAAAGCTGCGGCGCAATCTTGCGGCAGTCGCGGCCGGGTTCCTCAGGCGACTTTCCTTGCGCCGAGGTGAGCGGCCGCGGGCTCGGCGCCAATGCGGAAGCCGTCGATCAGCGCCATCAGCGTATCGGCCTCGCTGGCAAGCAGGCGGCTTGCCTGCGTTGTCTCGGCAACCATCGAGGCGTTCTTCTGGGTCATCTGGTCCATGGCGTTGACGGAGCCGTTGACCTCCTGCAGCGCGGCCGACTGATCGCGGCTGGCAGTGGCGATAGTCTCGACATGGCCGCTGATCGCGATGATCTCCTGGCTGATCGAGGCAAGAACGCCGCCGGTCTTCTGGACGAGTTCCGAGCCTGCCGTCACTTCCCGGCTCGACGTTTCGATCAACGACTTGATCTCGCGCGCCGCATCGGCCGAACGCTGGGCGAGTTCGCGGACTTCCTGGGCGACGACGGCAAAGCCTTTGCCCGCCTCGCCGGCCCGCGCCGCTTCGATGCCGGCATTCAGCGCCAGAAGGTTGGTCTGGAAGGCGATATCGTCGATCACCTCGATGATCTGCTCGATACGCTGCGAGGCCCCTTCGATACGCTCCATGGCGGCGACGGCATCGCCAACCACGGTGCCGGAATTGTCGGCCGTCTTCTTGGTCGCTGCCACGACGCTGTTGGCTTCGCGGGCACGCTCGGCGGAGGAGCGAACTGTCACTGTGATCTCCTCAACCGCGGCGGCGGTCTCCTCCAGGCTCGCCGCCTGCGCCTCGGTGCGCTTCGAAAGCTCGCCGGCGGAGGCCGAAACGGCGCTGCTGTTGCGCTGGATCTTGGAGGCGCTGTCGCGAATGCCGGAGAGCGTATCCTGAAGCCGCAGCAGCGACGCGTTGAAATCGACGCGCAGTTGTTCCAGCCGGCCGATAAACGGCGTGCCGATCGTTTGCGAGACATCGCCCTGGGACAGGCGCCCGAGGCCGGCCGCAAGCTGGCTGACGGCAAAATCGATCTGGCTGTCGAGCGAGCGCTTGTCCGCGTCGTTGCGGGCGCGTTCCGCGTCGCTCAAGGCGCGCTGTTCGACTGCTTCGGTTTCCAAATCGCGCCTGGCGCGGGCGCTGTCCCGGAAAAGCGCCAGGGCTCGGCCGATATCGCCGAACTCGTTCTTCTTCTCAAGACAAGGGATCGTCCCTTCGAGATCGCCCGAGGAGATCGAATGGACGCTGGCGGTCAGCGCCTGCAAAGGCTTCACCGACAGGCGGATCGCATAAAAGGCGAGAACACCGACGAGCAGCATGACGATGGCGCCGATGCCGAGAATCAGAATCTGCAGCTCATTCATGCGTTGGTAATAGAATTCCATCGGAATGCCGATGAAGAGAATACCGACATTGGCATTCGATGCGTTCTTGATCGGGAAATAGCCGGTCATGAACTTGCGGCCGAATAGCTCGGCCGGGCCGTAATAGGCCTCACCCCTGGCAAGGACCGGCTGAGCCGGGTGCTCGGCTGCGAGCTTGGTGCCGACGGCGCGCTCGCCGTTTTCTTTCTTGACGTTCGTGGAGATGCGGACGTAGTCGCTGCCCTGCTTCTGGAAAATGGTCGCGACGCCGGCGATCGACTGCGCGGTGCGATCGACAAGCGAATGATCGGCAAGGGCTGGAACCGCATCCTCGGTGACGGCGGAGAGCTGATTGTCCTTCACCGCAATCTTCGCCGCCGGATCAGCCGCGCCGTAAAGGACAGCCATGGCGCGGGCGGCATCCCTGGCGTCGGAGACGGCCCCGTCCATCACATGACGGCTGAGATTGTAATAGGTCGCGCCGACAATGGCGGCCGTGCTGATCGCCAGCAGAAACAGCGTGATCGCAACGATCTGTCGCACGATAGACGTAGAAAAAAGGCGCAGCATCGTAACCCCCGGCCGGCATGACAAATGCTAAATTAAGCCAAAAGCGTTAAGGAAAAATTTTCCGTAAATCAGAGCGGCGAGAAGCGCGATTCTGCACACAAAAGAAAACGGCCCCGGGAAGAACCGGGGCCGTTCGGACGTGAAGTGATCGCGATCAGGCGGCGCGATAAACCTGGGCTTCGGCCGCCTCGCCGTGGATCTTGAACTGCTGGATCAGGCGGCGCAGCGCGTCAGCTTCGTCGGCTAGTTCGCGGCTGGCGGCCGTCGTCTCCTCGACCATCGCGGCGTTCTTCTGCGTCATCTGGTCCATCTGATTGACCGTCGAGTTGACGCTCTGCAGCGCGTTGGATTGGTCGTGGCTGGCGCGAGCGATCATCTCGACATGCTGGCTGATCGTGACGATCTGGGCGCTGATCTTCGCAAGCACGGTGCCGGTTTCCTGGACGAACTGCGAGCCGGAGCTGACCTCGCTGGTCGACTTGTTGATCAGGCCCTTGATCTCCTGCGCAGCCGCCGCGGAGCGCTGGGCAAGTTCGCGGACTTCCATGGCGACGACGGCGAAGCCCTTGCCGGCCTCGCCGGCGCGGGCCGCCTCGATGCCGGCGTTGAGCGCCAGCAAATTGGTCTGGAAGGCGATCTCGTCGATGACGCCGATGATCTGCTCGATCTGACGCGAGGCCTCCTCGATGCGGCCCATGGCGTCAATCGCATTGCTGACGACGACCGCGGAATCGTCGGCGCTGCGCTTGGCCTGGCGGACGATCTGGTCCGCGTCCTTGGCGCGTTCGGCCGACGAGCGGACAGTGACGGTGATCTGATCGACGGCTGCGGCGGTCTCTTCGAGCGAGGCAGCCTGCTGTTCCGTGCGCTTGGAGAGATCCTCGGCCGAGTGGGCCATCTGGTTGCCGTTGCCCTGGATCAATTCGACGTTGTCGCGGATCTGGCTCATTGTTGCCTGCAGGCGCAGCATCGAACCGTTGAAATCCTGACGAAGTTGTTCGAGTCGGCCGATGAAGGGGGTATCGATCGTAGTCGAGATATCGCCCTGCGACATGCGCTCGAGGCCGGCCGCAAGTGCGTTGACCGCGAACTCGATCTGACGGTCCATCTCGCGCTTTTCGGCATCGTTGCGCTGGCGCTCGTGCTCGGCGGCAGCGCGCTCCTCGTCGCTCTGTTCCTCGATGCGAATCTTCGAGATGGCATTTTCCTTGAAGATGCCGAGCGCCCGGGCCATGTCGCCGATTTCGTCATAGCGCTGCTCGCCCGTTATGCTGGTATCCAGGGCTCCGTCGGCAATGCGGCGCATCGCGGCGGTGATCTGGCTGATCGGGCGCTGCAGCGTCAGCACCAGGGCGATGCCGCCGAGGATCGACAGAAGAATGCCGAGGCCAGTGGTCATGACGGAGATGCTGTTTGCCTGGGTGCGCTCGGTTCCGGCTGTCTGCTTCTGCAGTTCGGCGAAATCAGTGAGCTTCTTCCAGATCTCGTCGAGTTCCTGTCGCGCCGCGGCATAGGCCGTCACGCGCTCGCCGATCGTATCGACGATCTTCGAACCGCCGCCCGATATGACGTCAAGCGCCGGCTTGATCGCGTCCGATATGCCTTCGGCAAAGCCCATTCCCTTGGCGCTGGTGGCCAGCACCTCCATGTCCTTGCCGAGCGTGCCGGTCTGCTGCTGCAGACGGACCAGATTGTCCTTGCTTGAATTGGCGAGGAAATCGGAAAGGACGATCTGCAGCGCATAGACCGAATTTTCCAGGCGCCGCGTATCCTGAAGAACGGAATTGGTCTGGCCAATGCGGCCCTCGAGTTCAGCAAAACTCTGTGTCGCCTGACGCATCATTTGCGTCGCGGTCAACTGTGTATAAGTCGAGGTCTGACGGAAGCGCGAAATGAGGCGGCCGAGTTCGGTGATGTTCTCGTCGGTCGGGCTGGGCATCTGGGCGATCGCCTTAATGCCGTCGATGGTCGCTGCCAGCGCGTCGATGACATTCTTCTGATTGGCCGGAACCGAAATGGCGATCAAGCGCTGCGACTTGATGATCGCGGGCATCTGTTCGTTGATGAAGGCGATCTTTTCCTCAGGCGTCTGCGGCTTGGCGTAGCCGCTGGCCACGGTGCCGAAGAAATCGCCGCCCTTCAATAGGCGGTCGGCAGTGCGCAGCGTTATGGTGGCAGCGCCTTCATCGCGCTGGAGCGCGGTCTGCAATTCCTCGGCCTGATAGGAGACCGTGAAACGGGTGCTGATCAGGCTCTTCTGCGCCGCATCGATCTGCTCATGCAGCGCCTGTTCCTGCTCGTGCAACGCCCAGAGCTTGTCGACGACGCCCGAAATCTCCTTGGTGCGGCTCGAAGCTTCCGCGAGGCTGTCCCGGCCGGCAGCCTGTTCACCGACCTGGTCGAGCGTCTGATCGAGCACGCCCTGCTGCATCTTCAGATCCGACAGCAGCTTGTCGCGCGCCTCGGGGCTGGTGACGCGCAGGAAATCGTCCATCGAACCGTAGAGATCCTTGAACCCGCTCAGCGACTGCAGCACGCTATTGGATATTTCCATGCGGCCCTGAAGAAGGCCGGATGCGTAAAGGCCGGTCAATCCCACCGCCGAAATGGTAACGACAAAGGGCAGAACGAAGATCAAAACCTTGGTCTTGATCCTGAAACGGGAAAGAATCTTGTCAATCAACATGGCGTTCCGGGCCTTTCATACACTACTCCTCCCGCCGGCAGCCATAAGGCGCGCCAGCCGAGTGCACATCGAATTATTCTCTTTCCATCGGGGGACCTGGAGGCCAGGCGGCAGTCATTGCCAGTTCATGTCCAAGCAAACTTGGAAACGCCCAAATAATCGCGGGCGATTGTGTCAGATTAGATATTAATTTTCAGATAAGCGGTAATGGTGACTTAAGCCAACACGGTGAAATAATTGCAGATTATGCGCCACGCGGGCGCAGCGTCGCGATCGGAGGCCGGCAAGTTTGCTTTCAGATGGGCGGGCAGGATCAGATGAGGTTGGCTAGCAGCAGCGCCAGGCTGGCGGCGGTCGCGCCGGCTGCGAGCATCAGGTATCGCAGGCTGGCGATGCGGGCGTCGGGTTTTGCCTGGGCGATTGCGATGGCGCGGGCGCGTCGTGCGTTTCTGTTCATGCTCGAAACCTCACTCTTGTGACACAACAGTCCAACAAAAAGGCCTGCCGGTAAAGCTTAATTTGGGAAAAGCTTTCAGATCCGGCAATTGAGACAGGATGGCGCACCTCTCTTAAGAAGTCTTGAATCGTTATTGCGGATATTTCTACGCAGATTCGCCGGCGGCAAAACCGGAAGCCCAGGCCCATTGGAAATTATAGCCCCCGAGCCAGCCTGTGACGTCAACACATTCACCGACGAAATAAAGGCCGGGAACGGTCTTTGCTTCCATGCTGCGGGAATCGAGGCCCGCGGTGTCGATGCCGCCGAGCGTCACCTCGGCAGTGCGATAACCTTCTGAGCCGGATGGTTTGATGATCCAGTTCTGGGCGCTGGCGGCCAGCCGCTGCAGCGCCTTGTCGGGCAGATCGGCCATATTACCGGCGATCTTTTCCCGCTCGACGAGAAACTGGGCCAGCCGCTTCGGCAGGATATCGCCGAGAGCTGTCTGGGCCGACTGGCGGCCATTCAGCTGCTTCGCCGTCTTCAAATGCGCCGATATGTCGACATCCGGTTCGACTGCAACGACGATTTCATCGCCCTCCCGCCAGTAGGAGGAAATCTGCAGGATGGCGGGGCCGCTTAAACCCCGGTGGGTAAACAGCAGCGCTTCACGGAAGGCAGTGCGGCCGTGGCAGATTTCGGCGGGGGCCGAGATGCCGGCAAGCGGCGCAATGCTTGCAAGCATGCCTGGATCCAGAGTCAGCGGCACGAGAGCCGGGCGGGTTTCGAGCACGGTGAGGTCGAACTGTTCGGCAAGGCGATAGGCAAAGCCGGTGGCACCCATCTTCGGGATCGATTTGCCGCCGGTCGCCACGATGAGAGAGGATGCCTCGAAGACGCCTTCGCCCGTGGAGACGCGGAAGCCTGCCTCCCTCCTCTCGACGCCGGCTATTTCGGTGCCGAGATATAGCGCCGCCCCGGCCGTACGCATCTCGTCCAGCAGCATACGGATAATGTCCTTGGCGCTGTCATCGCAGAACAATTGGCCGAGCGTCTTTTCATGCCATGCAATGCCGTGCCGATCGACCATGGCGATGAAATCGGCGGGCGTGAAACGGGCAAGCGCCGACTTGCAGAAATGCGGATTGGCGGAAAGGAAATTCCTCGGTCCGGCATGGATATTGGTGAAATTGCAGCGGCCGCCGCCTGATATGCGGATCTTCTCGCCAGGCGCCTTCGCATGGTCGATGACCACGACCGAGCGGCCGCGTTTGCCCGCGCGAATGGCCGCCATCATGCCGGCGGCTCCGGCGCCGATGACGATGACGTCACTTTTGTGCTGCAAACCTTTTTTCCCCGATCCAACCGGCGTCTTCTTTTCCATCAAAGGACGAAAGTCAACGTTCTCAGCCCCTCGCCAATTGGCAAACTCCGGCTATGATGGCGCCACGATCAACCAAACCGGTGTGTCATGTCCCCAAAAAAGACGACGCTGAAGCCTGCCAGAAACGTACCCGCCTCGACCAAAACACCTCCGGACCCCGGATCCCTGCGCGGCGTTGCGAACTGGAAGGAAGCGGCGCAGTGGCTGAGGGCCAGGGGCATCGAAGACATTGAATGCATCACGCCGGACCTTGCCGGCGTTCCGCGCGGCAAGATGATGCCGAGTTCCAAATTCACCTCCAACACCTCGCTGGCCCTGCCTTCGGCGATCTACCGACATACGATTTCGGGTGAGTATCCGGAGGAGACGGAGAGCTTCCGATATGAGCCGCGCGACAGCGATCTGAAGCTGATGCCCGATCTGTCGACGCTATCGGTCGTGCCCTGGGAGACCGACCCGACGGCCCAGGTGATCTGCGACATCGTCGATTCGGATGGCGGGGAAGTGCCCTATACGCCGCGCAACGTCTTGAAGCGGATCATGAGCCTCTATCACGACCGCGGCTGGAAGCCGATCGTCGCACCTGAGATCGAGTTCTACCTGGTCGCCAAGAATGACGACCCCGACTATCCGCTGCACCCGCCCAAGGGCCGGTCGGGCCGCTCGATTCTCGGCGGCCAAGGCTATTCGATCGCCGGCATCAACGAATTCGACGAGCTGATCGACGACATTTACCATTTCTCCGAGAAGCAGGGGCTGGAGATCGACACGCTGATCCACGAAGAGGGACCGGCGCAACTCGAGATCAACCTGCGCCACGGCAATCCGATCGAGCTTGCCGACCAGGTGTTCCTGTTCAAGCGCACGATCCGTGAAGCGGCGCTGAAGCACGACATCTATGCGACCTTCATGGCCAAGCCGATGCAGGGCCAGCCGGGATCGGCGATGCACATCCACCAGTCGGTGGTCAATGTCGAGACAGGCAGAAACGTCTTCTCCAATGCGGATGGATCGGCCTCGAAGGAATTCTTCCATTTCATCGGCGGCATGCAGAAATTTGTGCCGAGCGCGATGGCGATGCTGGCGCCCTATGTGAATTCCTATCGGCGCCTGCAGCCCGACATGTCCTGCCCGGTCAACAACGCCTGGGGCTACGACAACCGGACGACCGCCTTCCGCGTTCCGGTTTCCGATCCGCAGGCGCGGCGGGTGGAAAACCGGCTGCCGAGCTCGGACGCCAATCCCTATCTGGCGCTCGCCGCCTCGCTTGCCGCCGGCCTGCTCGGCATCATGAGGCAGATCGAGCCGACGGCGCCGACCGAGGATTCGGCCAATGAGGGCTCGATCGACCTGCCGCGCGGCCTGCTGGAAGCCGTAGCGCTGATGGAGGACGAGCCCGCCTTCGAAGAGGTGTTCGGCAAGCAGTTCATCGGCCTTTACGCCGGCGTCAAGCGCGGCGAATTCGAGACCTTCATGCAAGTGATCAGTCCCTGGGAGCGGGAGTTTCTTCTGCTCAACGTGTGAGGGATATCATGGCATCGCAGGCGATGTGGCAGAGCCCGATTGCGCCCGGGCTATCCTGGTATCAGGCAACTGTCGGAGAGCGGCCGACCTACGCCGCTCTCGACGGCTCGAGAACATGCGACGTCGCAATTGTCGGCGGCGGCTATACCGGCCTGCAGGCCGCCTACAACCTCGCCAAGTCAGGCGTTTCCGTCGTGCTGATCGAGGCCTGGCGCTTCGGAGACGGAGCGTCGGGGCGCAATGGCGGCCAGCTCGGCACCGGCCAGCGATGGTGGCCGGAAGAGCTTGAGGAAAAGATCGGCTACGAACGCTCGAAAGCGCTGTTCGATGTCGCCGAGGGGGCCAAGCGCCATCTTCTCGATTTCGCCCGGGAACATCAGATCGAGATCGATTATGTGCCCGGGCAGCTCAACGTCGCGCACAAGGCAAGCTACGAACGTGACTACCGCGAGAATGCCGAAATCGCCGCTGAGCGCTATGGCTACCCGCATTTGAGCTTCATGGATGAGAAGGAAACGCAGGAGCGGCTCGGCTCGAAGCGTTTCCACTGCGGCGTGCGCGATGTCGGGACGGGCCATATTCATCCGCTCAAGCTGCTCATCGGGCTCGCCCGGGTGGCCGCCAATGCCGGCGCGTCCATTTTCGAGATGACCCAGGCAAAGGCGATCCGCCAAAGCGGCGGCAAGGTGACGATCGAAACCGAAAAGGGCACGATCACCGCCGACCGGGCGCTGATCGCCTGCAACGGCCATATCGGCAATCTTGAGCCGGTGACGGCAAGTCATGTTATGCCGATCCGCTCCTTCATCGGCGCTACTGTTCCGCTCGACGGCTACCCCGATGTGCTGCCGGGGGGCGAGGCCGTCGCCGATTCGCGCTTCGTCGTGCGCTATTTCCGCAGATTCGAAGGCCGCCTGCTGTTCGGTGGGCGCGAGGCCTATACGGCGGACAATCCGCGGGACATATCGGAGCATATCCGCCGGCAGATCGCCGAGATCTATCCCGACCTGAAGGATATCGAGATCACCCATGCCTGGGGAGGCAGCGTCGGCATCACCATGCCACGCCAGCTTTTCGTGCGCGAGGTGATGCCCGGCGTCACCTCGATCGGCGGTTATTCCGGCCATGGCGTCATGCTGTCAAACTACTGTGGCAAGCTCTATGCGGAAGCGGTGCTCGGAAAATCCGGCGATCTTGATCTGTTCAAATCGCTCGACATTCCCGCCTTTCCCGGCGGAGCCCGGATGCGGGCGCCGTTGCTTTTCCTCGCCTTGTCGTGGTTTGCGCTTCGCGACAAGTTTTAGTCCGATTGCGGATTTCCTCTTTGCGGAATTCGCTCTAAAACCGGTGCCTGACAAATTCATTGCACTGCACACTGGCTTTTTTAAATCGATTAGATTAAAAGGGCCGCCAACCAGCCTGATTGAGAGACAAGCTCATGAGCAGCCAGATCATTCCCGTTGAGCCTTTTGATTATGTCGTCTTCGGTGGCAGCGGCGACCTTGCCGAACGTAAGCTTCTGCCTGCGCTCTACCATCGCCAGATCGAGGGTCAGTTCACGGAACCGACGCGTATCATCGGCGCCTCGCGCAGCCCGCTTTCGCATGAGGAATATCGCAAGTTCGCCAAGGACGCGCTGAAGGAACACCTGAAGAAAGGCGAATACGACGACGCGGAGGTCGAAAAGTTCTGTGCCCGCCTCTACTATGTTTCGGTCGACGCCCGCACTGACACGGGCTGGGATCAGCTGAAGAAACTGCTCGACGAAAGCAGGGACCGGGTGCGCGCCTTCTATCTGGCGGTTGCGCCCGGCATCTTCGGCGATATTTCCCAGAAGATCCATGACCACAAGCTGATCACCAAATCGACCCGCATTGTCGTCGAGAAGCCGATCGGCCGTGATCTGGCCTCGGCGCTGCAACTCAACGACACGATCGGCCGCGTCTTCAAGGAAGAGCAGATCTTCCGTATCGACCACTATCTCGGCAAGGAGACGGTGCAGAACCTGATGGCCTTGCGTTTCGCCAATGCGCTTTACGAGCCGCTGTGGAACGCCAACTATATCGATCATGTGCAGATCACCGTGGCGGAATCGGTCGGTCTCGAAGGCCGCGCCGGCTATTACGATACGGCCGGCGCGCTGCGCGACATGGTGCAGAACCATATCCTGCAGCTGCTCTGCCTGACGGCGATGGAAGTACCATCGTCGATGGATTCGGAAGCCGTTCGCGACGAGAAGCTGAAGGTGCTGCGCGCCCTGAAGCCGCTCGATGCCTCCAATGTCGAGCAGGCGACGGTCCGCGGCCAGTATCGCGCCGGCGCTTCGGGCAGCGGCCCGGTCAAGGGTTATCTCGAAGAGCTGGAAGGCGGCGTCTCGAACACCGAGACTTTCGTCGCCATCAAGGCCGAGATCAATAACTGGCGCTGGGCGGGCGTTCCGTTCTACATCAGAACCGGCAAGCGGCTTACCGGACGCATGTCCGAGATCGTCATCACCTTCAAGCCGATCCCGCATGCGATCTTCGACCAGGCGGCCGGACGCATCGTCGCCAACCAGCTGATCATCCGCCTGCAGCCGGATGAGGGCGTCAAGCAGTCGCTGATGATCAAAGATCCGGGTCCGGGCGGCATGCGGTTGCGCAACGTATCGCTCGACATGAGCTTCGCCCAGGCGTTCAATGTCCGCAATCCGGACGCCTACGAGCGCCTGCTGATGGACGTGATCCGTTCCAACCAGACCCTGTTCATGCGCCGCGACGAAGTCGAAGCCGCCTGGAAATGGGTGGATCCGATCCTCAAGGGTTGGGAAACGACCGGCCAGCAGGTGCAGGGCTATACGGCCGGCACCTGGGGCCCGAGCCAGGCCATCGCGCTGATCGAGCGCGACGGCCGCACCTGGCATGACGACATCTAGGACGACATCGATGGCCTCAACCCTGCATTCCTTCGCCAGTGCCGCCGAACTCGCCGGCAGCCTCGCCGATAAGGTTGCCGATACGCTCTCGGCGTCCATCTCCGCTCGAGGTGCGGCGTCCATGGCCGTTTCCGGCGGTTCGACGCCGAAGGCCTTCTTCCAGGCGCTTTCGACACGCGACATTGCCTGGGACAAGGTGACGATCACGCTGGTGGACGAACGTTTCGTTCCGGCCGATAATGCCCGTTCGAACCATCTGCTGGTCGATGCCAATCTCTTGCAGGACAAGGCGAAGGCGGCGCGTTTCGTGCCGCTTTACCAGCCGGCATCCTCAGTCGAGGAAGCCGCACGGCTTGCGACGGAAAAGAGCGCCGAAATCGGCATCCCCTTCGACGTGGTGATCCTCGGCATGGGCGGCGATGGCCACACGGCCTCGTTCTTTCCGGGCGGCAGCAATCTTGCCCAGGCGCTCGACGCATCGACGCCGCGCGGCGTCATCCCGATGGAAGCGGAAGGAGCCGGCGAGCCGCGCCTGACCTTCACCTTCTCCAGTCTTCAGGATGCCGCACTCCTGGTGCTCCATATCGAGGGCGAAGGCAAAAAAGACGTTCTCGCCAAGGCGGAAGGCAGCGGTGACGAGGCAGAAATGCCGATCCGCGCCGTTCTGCGCCGGGCCACTTCCCCGGTCGAGATCTACTGGGCTCCCTGATCGGCCCCAGACCCGGATCCGGATTCAGGCCGGAGCCGCCGAGAGAGATAGAGACAACGAATAAGGCAGGGATTTTCCATGTCCGCTCATGCACGCATTTCTGCGATCACGGATCGCATCGTCGAACGCTCGAAGCCGACCCGCGAGCGCTACCTGGACCGCCTGCGCGCCGCAGCTTCAAAGGGTGTGCAGCGCTCGGTGCTCGGTTGCGCCAACCTCGCCCACGGCTTCGCCATCTGTTCCCCCGCCGATAAGGACGCGCTCGCCGGCGACCATGTCCCCAACCTCGGCATCATCACCGCCTATAACGACATGCTCTCGGCTCACCAGCCGTTCGAGACCTATCCGGCAATCATCCGCGAGGCGGCCGCCGAGGCTGGCGGTGTCGCCCAGGTGGCCGGCGGCGTGCCCGCCATGTGCGACGGCGTCACCCAAGGACAGCCTGGCATGGAGCTCTCGCTCTTCTCGCGAGACCTGATCGCCATGGCCGCGGGCGTCGGCCTATCCCACAACATGTTCGATGCCGCCCTCTTCCTCGGCGTCTGCGACAAGATCGTGCCGGGCCTCGTCATCGCGGCCCTATCCTTCGGCCATTTGCCGTCGATCTTCGTTCCGGCCGGTCCGATGACGACGGGGCTGCCGAATGACGAGAAGTCGCGCGTGCGCCAGCTCTTTGCCGAGGGCAAGGTCGGCCGCGCCGAGCTGCTGGAGGCGGAATCGAAGTCCTATCATGGCCCCGGCACCTGCACCTTCTACGGCACCGCCAATTCCAACCAGATGCTGATGGAGATCATGGGTTTCCACATGCCGGGATCCTCTTTCATCAACCCCGGCACGCCGTTGCGCGAAGCGCTGACGCGCGAAGCCGCCAAGCGGGCGCTGGCGATCACGGCACTCGGCAACGAATTCACGCCGGCCGGCGAGATGATCGATGAGCGCTCCGTCGTCAACGGCGTCGTCGGCCTGCATGCGACCGGCGGCTCGACCAATCACACGCTGCACCTCGTCGCCATGGCGCGGGCAGCCGGCATTCAGCTGACCTGGCAGGACATCGCCGAACTTTCCGAAATCGTGCCGCTGCTTGCCCGCGTCTATCCGAACGGCCTTGCCGACGTGAACCATTTCCAGGCGGCCGGCGGCATGGGTTTCCTCATCAAGGAACTCTTGAAGCACGGGCTGGTGCATGACGACGTTCGCACCGTCTTCGGCCAGGGCCTCGAAGCCTATACGGTCGATGCCCGCCTCGGCGAGAACCGCACCGTGCTGCGCGAACCGTCGCCGGACAAGAGCCACGATCCGAAGGTGCTTGCCAACATCGAGACGCCTTTCCAGGCGAATGGCGGGCTGAAGATGCTGCGCGGCAACCTCGGCAAGGCGGTCATCAAAATCTCGGCCGTCAAGCCGGAGCGCCACGTCATCGAGGCGCCGGCGATCATCTTCCACAGCCAGCAGGAACTGCAGGACGCCTTCAAGGAAGGCAAGCTCAACCGCGATTTCGTCGCCGTCGTGCGCTTCCAGGGGCCGAAGGCGAACGGCATGCCGGAACTGCACAAGCTGACGCCGCCGCTCGGCGTGCTGCAGGATCGCGGCTTCCGCGTGGCGCTCCTCACCGACGGGCGCATGTCCGGCGCATCCGGAAAGGTACCGGCGGCGATCCACGTAACCCCAGAAGCCGTCGACGGCGGCCCGATCGCCCGCATCCGGGACGGCGACATCATTCGCCTCGACGCGATCAAGGGCACGCTCGAAGTGCTGGTCGACGCAGCCGACATGGCCGAGCGCGAGCCGGTGAGCATCGATCTCTCGGACAATGAATTCGGCATGGGCCGTGAACTCTTCGCCCCCTTCCGCCGTGCCGTCGGCGCTTCCGATCAGGGTGCGAGCGTGCTCTTCCACTGAGCATGAACGCCCGGAGCAAACAAAAACCCGCGGGGTGCGCACGAAGCACCCCGCGGGTTTTCTGTATCAGGTCCGGTGATATCCTCAGGCGCGGATATCGAGAACGTAATCCTTGTGCGCCGGGTGCGTGCTGTAGACGAAGATCTTGTTGAGTTCCTTCTGGGTCAGCAGTCGCAGGAAACGCACCTCGATCGTGTTGTTGGCATTCACCTTCATCAGCAGGCAACCGACCTTGGTGATGCGGGCATCCGGAATATCCAGATAGAACTGCTTCGGCAGGTTGAACTGGGTCAGGATGGCGAGCGTCGCGCTGCTCATCGAGATGCGGACGATATCGCAGCGGCGCGAAGCCGCGTGCATGACGCCCTTTTCCGTATATTCGATGCGCGCGGCATTCATTGTGTCCTCCATCTTGAACCGCGCCTCGCGGTCATACATGAAGGATTCTTCCTTGCTCAGGAAGTGAGGTCTTGGCTGTGATGGATTGGAAGCGGCCACGTGCTTGTCCCCCTCGTAAATCGACTGGGAAAAGGTAGCAGCCGATCTTTAACAGAAAGTGAGAATTCGGCCCGTCCCGCACAATTTCTGGTGTTATTACCCCAAAAATGGCTTCCTCATTTCCGATAGGTGTGGCCGGTCGCGTCAAAGAGATGCAGCTTCTGCCGATCGGCGGCAAAGCGCATCTTCTGGCCCTTATGGACATCGTAAATGCCCGGCAACTTGACAACGATCGGCTCACCGGGAACCAGGCCCTCGATATAAAGCAGCGTCACTTCGCCGAGCGCCTCGACGATCGAGACTTCGCCCTCGAAAACATAGTCGCTCCCGTCGGCGATCCTCAGATCTTCGGGACGAACGCCGAAGCTCGCCTGCTTGCCTTTCTCGGAAGCTTCGGTCGCCACATCTAATGTCACCGACATGCCGCCGGTCAGCGTTACGGTCGTCTGGCTGCCGGTCCCGGCAATCGTCGCCGGAATGATGTTCATGGCGGGCGAGCCGATGAATTTGGCGACGAAGAGGTTGGCGGGGCGCTCGTAGAGTTCCAGCGGCGCGCCGACCTGCTCGATATTGCCGGCCGAGAGGACGACGATACGGTCGGCGAGCGTCATCGCCTCGACCTGGTCGTGGGTGACGTAGATCATCGTCGTATCGGCCATCTGCTCGTTGAGACGGGCAATTTCGATACGGGTGGCAACGCGCAGCGCTGCATCGAGGTTGGACAACGGCTCGTCGAACAGGAAGACCTTGGGATCACGGCAGATGGCGCGGCCGATTGCCACGCGCTGGCGCTGGCCGCCCGACAACGCCTTCGGCAGGCGGTCGAGATATTTGGTCAGCTGCAGGCTCTCGGCCGCCGCGCGGACACGGCGGTCGATCTCCTGCTTGCTTTCGCCGGCGATCTTCATGCCGAAGGCCATGTTGTCGTAGACGGTCATGTGGGGGTAGAGCGCGTAGGATTGGAAGACCATGGCGATGCCGCGCTTCGACGGCGGCACGTCGTTGACGAGCTGGCCGTCGATATACATCTCGCCGCCGGTGATCGCCTCGAGACCGGCAATCATGCGCAGAAGCGTGGACTTGCCGCAACCGGACGGACCTACGAAGACGATGAATTCGCCCTGCTTGATATCGAGGTCGATACCATGGAGAACATCCACGGAACCGTAGGATTTGCGGATGTCCTTCAGTGTCAGTCCAGTCATTTGTCACTCCCCTCCTGATCCTTAGGCGAGACGGGCGAAATACGCCCCCCAGGCCGGAATATCGATCTTGTCGCCATAGTTGTTGCTGGTAAAGCCATGGCCCGTCAATGCCTGCCATTCTCCCGCAGGCAGAGTGACGCCGGTCTCGGCCGGGCTCATGTTGAAAATGCAGAGCAGCTTTTCATCGCCGTATTCGCGGGTGAAGACCAGGCTGTCGCCCTGCGCCTCCTCGAATTCGATTTCACCCTTGGCAAAGGCCGGATGCAACTTGCGAAAGGCAATGAAGCGGCGATAGTGCTCCAGCACCGAAGTCTCATCGCCCTGCTGGACGTTGACCGCGCGCAGGATGTGCTCGACCGGCACCGGCAGCCAGGGCTTGACGGTTGAAAAACCGCCCTGGGCGACGTGGCTGTCCCAGACCATCGGCGTGCGGCAGCCGTCGCGGCCCTTGAACTCAGGCCAGAACTGAATGCCATAAGGATCCTGCAGATCCTGATAGGCGAGATCGGCTTCCGTCAGCGCCAGTTCCTCGCCCTGGTAGAGGCAGACGGAGCCGCGCAGCGTCAAGAGCAGCGAGGCATAGAGTTTGGCGAAGGCGTCGTGATCGGCGACCAGCCCGCCCCAGCGGCTGACGTGACGCATGACGTCATGATTGGAGAAGGCCCAGCAGGCCCAGCCATCGGGTGCGGCAGCTTCGAAATCCTCCATCACCTCCTCGACGCGCTCCGGCGTCAGTGGATCGGGCGCCAGGAACTCGAAGGCATAACACATGTGCATCTTGTCATTGCCGGAGGTATATTCGCCTACGATTTCGAGGCCGCGCTGGCTGTCACCCACCTCGCCGACGGCGGCGATTGCCGGGAACTCTTCGAGCACGGCGCGGAAACGCTTCAGGAAGGCAAGGTTCTCCGGCCGGTTCTTGTCGTAGATATGCTCCTGGAAGTTATAGGGATTGACCGCCGGCGCCGTCGAGGCGTTGCGCCGCTCGGGCGCAAGCGCCGGATTGTCGCGCAAGAGCGGGTCGTGGAAATAGAAATTGATGGTATCGAGGCGGAAACCGTCGACGCCGCGATTGAGCCAGAAGCGCACGACATCGAGCAGACGATCCTGCACTTCCGGGTTATGCAGGTTCATATCCGGCTGCGAGGTCAGGAAATTGTGCAGGTAATACTGCATGCGCGTCGGGTCCCACGCCCATGCGGAGCCGCCGAAGATCGACAGCCAGTTATTCGGCGGCGAGCCATCGGGTTTTGCGTCGGCCCAGACATACCAATCAGCCTTGGCATTGGTCTTGCTGGAACGGCTCTGCACGAACCAGGGGTGCTGGTCCGAGCTGTGGGAGATGACGAGGTCGATCATCACGCGGATTCCGAGGCGATGGGCCTCTGATATCATCGTGTCGAAATCCACCAGCGTGCCGAAGATCGAATCGACATTCTCGTAATCGGAAACGTCGTAACCGAAATCGCGCATCGGCGAGGTGAAGAAGGGCGAGATCCAGATCGCGTCGACGCCGAGGCTCGCCACATGCGGCAGGCGGGCGGTGATGCCCTTCAGATCGCCGATACCGTCGCCGTTCGAATCCTGGTAGGAGCGCGGATAGATCTGATAGATCACCGCGCCGCGCCACCAGTCCTTGTCGGCGGTCAAGATCGATTGGGAAGCCACATTCATAAGATATCCTGTTCGTCACATTTCGGGGGATTGTCAGCCGCCCTTGACCGAACCCGCCAGCAGACCACGCACTAGATAACGCTGCAGTCCGAAGAAGACGAGCAGCGGCACGACGATAGTGACGAAGGCCGACGCCGTCAAAATCTCCCAATTGCCGCCGCGCGAGCCGAGCAGCGCGTTCAGCCTGCCGGTCAGCACGAGGTGATCCTGATCGGTGCCGAGGAAGACCATGGCGACGAGCAGGTCGTTCCATACCCACAGGAACTGGAAGATGGCGAAGGAGGCGAGTGCCGGGAAGGACAAGGGCAAAACGATACGGGTGAAAATCTCGAAGTCGCTCGCGCCGTCTACGCGGGCGGATTCGATGATCTCCTTCGGCAGGCCGGCAATATAGGCCCGCAGGAGAAAGATGGCGAGCGGCATGCCGAAGGCGGTGTGCGCGAACCAGATACCGGGATAGGTCTTCGACGGCTGGCCGAGCATATTGCCGATCTCGTTGTAGAGGCGAAGCAGCGGAATCAGCGACATCTGCAGCGGCACGACGATGAGGCCGACGACGAGGGCAATCAGCAGCGCGCGGCCGGGAAACTCCATCCAGCTCAGGGCATAGGCGGCAAAAGCGGCAATCAGGATCGGGATGATCGTCGCCGGGATCGTCACCGTCAGCGAATTGATAAAGGACTGGCCGATGCCTTCGCCGGTCAGAACCGTTTTATAGTTCTGCAGCGTGAATTGCGGCGGCGCCGAGACGGACACGTAGATGCGCCGCGGCCGCTCGTCAGGTGAAAAGGCCGTGTTCTTCGTATAGCGATAGCTGCCGTCGCTGTTGATCTGCAGCATTTCGCCATCACCGAGATCGGCGGTCTCGCCGGCTTCGAAAGCGGCCGGCTGCTGCACGCGGTTGCCGAAGGCTTTTACCGAGCGGCCGGTCTGCCCTTCCAGCACATTGCCTGAAATGACGTAAGTGGCGCCTTCCTGCTTTTGCTGATCGGGCGTGCCCAGGCGGACGGCGACGGTCTGCGTCGAGCCGCCAAAGGCCGTCCACCATCCGGAGACGACGATCTGGTCCTTGTCGCGCAGCGCGCTGACGAAGATGCCGAGCGTCGGGATCAGCCAGATGATGACGATCAGCAGAACGGCAAGGTGAACGAAGAGACGGGCGGGACCGATCTTGAAGTAGCTTCCGACAGCGGTCATCTCAATGGCCCTTCAGTTCGCGGTTAGCACGGCGCACGTTCCAAATCATGATCGGCGTGACGGCAAGCATGATGATGATGGCGATGACGGCGCTTCGGCCGGAATCGCCGCCGCCGCGGAACATCCAGTCGAACATCAGGTTCGCCAGCACCATTGTCTGCCACTGGCCGTTCGTCATGGTCAGCACGATGTCGAAGACCTTGAGGACGAGGATGGTGATCGTCGTCCAAACCACGGCGATGATGCCCCAGACCTGCGGCACCATAATGCGCCAGAAGATCTGCCAGCCATTGGCGCCGTCGATGACGGCGGCCTCGATCGTCTCTTCCGGGATGCCGCGTAGCGCCGCCGAAAGGATGACCATGGCGAAACCGGTCTGGATCCAGATCAGGATGATCATCAGGAAGAAATTGTTCCAGAAAGGAACCGAGATCCAGACTTCCGGCGTGCCGCCGAAAAGCTGGACGATGGCGTTCAGCAAGCCGATCTGGACGTCGTTACCGCCGCGATATTCATAGATGAATTTCCAGATGACCGATGCGCCAACGAAAGAGATCGCCATCGGCATGAAGACGATGCTCTTGGCGATATTGCCCCACCAGATGCGGTCGGTCATCACGGCGATGACAAGGCCGAAGAAGGTGCAGGCGGCCGGCACGACGGCAAGCCAGAGGATGTTGTTGAAGATCGACTGGCGGAATTCGCGGTCCCCAATCGCCCATTTGTAGTTGGCAAGGCCGACGAACTGCAGACCGGTGCGGTCGTAGAAGGAGAGGATGAAGGTCGCGACGACGGGATAAACGAGGTAGACGAAAAGCAGGAACAGCGCCGGCCCGATGAACAACCACGGCCGGATCAGTGCGCGCCGGTTGAGGTTGCGCGATGCGGCGCGG
Source organism: Rhizobium atlanticum (assembly GCF_030182485.1). Lineage (NCBI taxonomy): Bacteria > Pseudomonadati > Pseudomonadota > Alphaproteobacteria > Hyphomicrobiales > Rhizobiaceae > Rhizobium > Rhizobium atlanticum. Next base: position 197,465 of record NZ_JAQJCJ010000008.1, on the reverse strand, counting down.
ATGTCGCCATCCTTAACCGGCAGAGCCAGATCCAGAATCTTGTTCGAAAAATAGAAATAGGCCGAGCACGCGACAACGGCCACGACCACGACGCCCAACGCGGACACTATCTGCAACAGCATTTCGCCCTCCCCTGCTTCCCCTGATTTCATTCCGACCGGATTTTATTCCGACGGATCAAGGCCGGCCACCGTCAATCTGTTTGATTGCCCAGTCACAATATATCCCGCGAAGGCCGGGCTCTTTGAGAACCCGGCCAGTCACGCAGGCCATGCCGCCGGCAAACCGGCGGCATCGTATTAACGATTATTTGATGCCGTCCCAGGCGCTCTGGATTTCGCCGGCCGCCTCTTCGGCAGTCTTGCCGCCGACGAAATCGACCATGCCCGTCCAGAAGGCGCCTGCGCCGATCTTGCCCGGCATCAGGTCGGAACCGTCAAAGCGGAAGGTGGTGGCCGACGTCAGGATCTCGCCTTCCTTCTTCATCTGCGGATTGGCATAGGCCTCCGTGCTGACGCCCTTGTAGGGTGTCAGGAAGCTCGACTGCGCCATCCAGACCTCGTGTGCGATCGGGGTCTTCAGGAAATCGATGAAGGCGCGGGCCGTTTTCGAGTCCTTGGTGATCGAGACGAGCGTACCGGCGCCGAGCACCGGCTTGCCGAGCTCGGGATGCGAAGCATAGGTCGGCATATAGAAGAAGTCGGCGTCCTGTCCGAGCTTCGTGCCCTCAGGGAAGAAGGAGGGTATGAACGAGGCCTGATGGTGCAGGTAGCACTTCGGCGGAACGGTGAAGAGGCCCTTCGGGCTGTCGCGGAAATCGGTCGAAGCCACGGCTGCGACACCACCGTTTACATATTTCTCGTTTTTGGCGAACTTGCCGAATTCATCGATCGCGGCAATTACGGCCGGATCGGTGAACTTCAGCTCGTTGGTCGTCCACTTGTCGTAGGCTTCCGGCGGCTGCATGCGCAGCATGATGTCCTCGACCCAATCGGTCGCCGGCCAGCCGGTCGCGCCGCCGGAACCGAGACCGATGCACCAGGGAACGCCGCCATCCTTGACGATCTGGTCGGTCAGGGCATGGAGCTCTTCCATGGTCGTCGGGATCTTATAGCCGGCTTCCTCGAAATTCTCCGGCACGTACCAGACGAGCGACTTGACGTCGGCCTTATAAGGGAAGGCATAGAAGGCTTCCTTGCCGTCCTTGCCCTTGTAGGTGCCATAACCGACCCAGCTGTCGCCGGCGCCGTAATTGTCCTTGATCCACTTGGAATTGTCGTCGCCGAGCGGCGTCAGGAAGCCCTTGCCGGCGAGATCGGCCAGCAGCCCCGGCTGCGGCAGAACAGCGATGTTCGGCGGCGAGCCTGCCTGCGTGTCGATGACGATCTGTTGTTCGTAGTTTTCGGAAGAGGAATATTTGACGTCGATTCCGGTCGCTTCGGTGAAATAGGCGAGAACGCTCCGGAAGAACGCCTCGTCCTCACCGCGCCACGGGCCGAAGATCGTCAGCGGCTGCCCCTTCAGGTCGGCATGAGCGGCCTTGAATTCGTCATAGCTCTTCCAGTTGAACTTGGCATCTTGTCCCGGCGCAAACTTCAGATCGGCCGCGGACGCAGCACCGGCAAAAAGCGCCGCCACGGCAACGCTCATCAAAAATGACTTTTTCATGTGATCAACCTCCCATCACAAACTCAACAGCGCCAAACTTCTTCAACGGAAATTTTCAAAGCGCTTTGGCACCCAACTCATTCCACTTTCGGTGGAGCGAAGTCAAGTCATTTCGCGAAAAGCCGCCGCAGACATGCGGAATGGCGCCGTCCACGGGTTTCTCTTGGGCAATATGGAGCGATTTTCCTTGAGTCAAGCGCGCCAAATGAATACATAATTGAAAGCGCTTTGGATGTCGCTGGGAGGCGGCTTGCCTGTGGAGGCGCCAAGCGGGCCGGGAGGAAGCATAGCAGGTGAATCTCAAACAGCTATCGGAATTGCTGGGGCTTTCGCAGACGACAGTGAGCCGAGCCCTCAACGGCTATCCCGAGGTCAACGAAGCGACCCGGGAGCGCGTGCTCCAGGCCGTCAAAGAAACCGGATACCGGCCGAACAAGGCTGCCCAGCGGCTTGCGACCGGCAAGGCGGGCTCGATCGGCCTCGTCATGCCGACGGCGCCGGGCCATCAGTCCGACGTGCATTTCGGCGAATTTCTGGCTGGACTCGGCGAGGAGGCCGTGCGCCACGATTTTCACTTCGTCATCATGCCATCCGACCCGGACGACGAGGTGGCGGCGCTCCGGCGCCTTGCGATCAGCGGCAATGTCGACGCGCTGTTCGTCGCCTATATGCGCGGCCACGACCCGCGGCTTCCCATGCTGAAATCCCTCTCCATGCCCTATGTCGTGCATGGCCGCTCCTTCGGGACGGATCCGGACTATCCCTACCTCGACATCGATAATGAGGGCGCCTTCTACGATGCGACGCGGCTCCTGCTGCAGCTCGGTCATACGCGCTTTGCGCTGATGAACGGGCCAATGCATCTGGATTTCGCGATTCGCAGGAGGAATGGCGTGACAGCCGCTCTTGCCGAGCGCGGGCTCACTCTCGACGAGGATTGCATCAGCCATGCGTTGATGACCGATGAGCAGGGCCTGCTTTCGATGGAGCGCTTCCTGCAGCTGCCGAACCGCCCGACGGCAATCCTCTGCTCCAGCACGGTACTGGCGCTCGGGGCGATCCGCGCAGTGAACCAGGCCGGATTGCGGCTCGGCGAAGACATTTCGCTGATCGCCCATGACGACGTGCTGCCGCTGTTGAAACCCGAGAGCTTTTCGGTGCCGCTGACGACGACACGCTCCTCGCTCCGGGCGGCGGGTGTGCGCATCGCGCAGCGGCTGATCGGCACGGTGAAACAGGCCGGCCCCTTTCCCGAACAGGAGCTCTGGAAAACCGAACTGATCGTCAGGGCCTCGACCGGCCCTGCCCCGCGGCAGGCTTAATCAGAACTGCGGCGGCGTCTGCCCTGCGGCCCGGTGGGCGGCGATGACAGTATTGGCCATCAGCATGGCGATGGTCATCGGACCGACACCGCCTGGAACGGGAGTGATGGTGCTGGCGATCTCGGAGACTTCGCCGAAGGCAACGTCGCCGACGAGCCGGGTCTTGCCCTCGCCTCTTTCGGGGGCCGCCACACGGTTGATGCCGACGTCGATCACCGTCGCACCGGGCTTGACCCAGTCGGCCCTGACCATTTCCGGCCGGCCGACGGCGGCGACCAAGATATCGGCATTGCGGCAGACCTCGGCGAGATTTTTGGTCCTGGAGTGAGCGATCGTCACCGTCGCATTGGCGTTGAGCAGCAATTGCGCCATCGGCTTGCCGAACAGGTTGGAACGGCCGATGACGACGGCATTGAGCCCGGAGAGATCCTCGCCATGGGTGCGGCGGACGAAGACCATGGCGCCGGCCGGCGTGCAGGAGACCAGCCCGGTCTTCAGGTCGCCGGTGGCGAGCTTGCCGGCATTGACGACGCTGAGGCCATCGACATCCTTTTCCGGAAGGATCGACTGGATGATCGGCTCACTGTCGAGCGGCTTCGGCAAGGGCAACTGCACCAGGATGCCGTGGATCGATGGATCGGCATTGAGGGCGGCGACGAGGCCTGCCAGCTCCTCCTGTGTCGTCTCAGCCGGCAGCGTGTGCTGAACGGACTTGAAGCCGCATTCCTTGGCCATGCGGCTCTTGGAGCCGACATAGGCATGGCTTGCCGGATCGTCGCCGACGATGATGACCGCAAGGCCTGTCGTGACGCCGCTCATCTTTTCCAGCGCTGCCGTCGCACTCTTGACCGTCTGAATTACCGATGCAGCTACGTTCTTGCCGTCGATTACTGTCGTCACGCGTCTCTCCGCCCTGTTTTGCGTCAATCTAGGAATAGTTGACGAGCGTCAAATGCCCGCTAACGCCCTATCCTGTCGGAAAGCGGCAAGGCAATATCAAATTTGCAAGGAAATGGGTGCTTCAGCGCCGCGGTTGCCGCGTTTCCATCACATGAACCCGAAGCCGGTCCCGCAGGCCTGAGATTTCGGAGCGCAGCTGCGCGATCTCGTCGACCGCCGCCGGGGCTGGCACGGGCAATGGCGGCGGAGAAGCAACGGGCGGAGATGCCGGCAACTCCGTTGCCGGAGACGCGACGGATTTGCGCAAGGACAGCAGGAAAGCCAGGGCAAGGCCTATTGCCAGGCCCGTGGCGGCGCCGGCCAGAGCGCGGCCGGTCAGACCACTCTTTGCCGATATCGCCGATGTCAGCGGTGGTTTCAAAACGGTGATATGGCCGTCGCCGGCTGTCGCCGATGCGGACGTCGCATCATCCAGGCGCGAGCGGGCGGCATTCGCCTTCTCTCGCAGTTCGGTCAGCCGCGACAGATCGACGCCGGTATCCCGGCTCTGGGCGATCAGCGTGTTGCGGCGGTCGTTCAGGCCCTTGCGTGCATCGACCGCAGCCTTGGCGGCGGCATTGGCGACCTGTGTGAGCCGGGCAAGCTCCCTGCCCATGTTCTCCTTGAGGCCGTCGGTTTCGGCCTGCTGTTGCAACAGGCGCGGATGACGCGGGCCAAGCTCAGCCGAAAGCTGCGCAAGCGTCGTCCTGGCGACCGCATATTTGTCGCGCCAGTCCTGCATCGCCGGCGAGAGCATGTCGGAGGGCAACGAACCGTCCAGCACGCCGGCAAGCTTCGCCGCCTTCAGCCGGTCGGCCTGCGCCTTGGCCGCGAGAATGTTCTGGTCTGCCTCTTTCAGATCGGCATCGAGCCGGTCGATCTGGCGGCGAAGATCGATCGCCACCTTGACGTTGCCTTCGCCGCTCTTTGCCGTGAAGGCGGCAAGCTCCGCCTGAGCCTCGTCATAGGCCTTGCGTAAAACCGCGTCGGTTTCGGCGTTGCCGCCGCGTGCGTCGCCGCCCGCTGCCTCGGCAAGCCTTGCGGCGATGCGGGTGGATTTGGCGCCGTCGCCGGTCGTCACCCGCACCCGGATCGTGCCGGCGGCGGCATCGGGCACAATCTCGACTGCACGTCTCAGCGCGACCTCGGCGCGCGAGGCCGGATCGGCGGCAGCACCGGTCGCCGAGAGAAGATCGAGCGCAACGGCGAACGCATTGGCTCCCGTGCCGACGAATTCGGGATCGTGATCGAGCTTCAGGGTGGCGACCGTCGACGCAGCCACGCGCGCCGACAGCAGTCCCTTCGCCGCAGCCTGCGTGAAAGCGGCGCGGCTTGCGGCATCCGTTCTCACAGCAAGTGTCGTTTCGGCGCGGTAGAGGACGGGCGCAGCCGGCATCAGCATCGGCAGGCCGGCGCCCAGAATCGTTGCGGCGGCGACCGTTACCGCAAGGCCGGCCCTGTCCGCGCGGCGATGCAGTGCTGCCGGGCGGGGCTCGAGCGTTTCCTGATGAATTGCGGCAAGCGGTTCGACCGAAATCGCCGGCTCTCCGGCGGAAGCCACCGGCTCCTCATATCGCGCTGGTTCCGGCGGAAGACGATGGCCGACATCGTTGGCAGCCCGGAGGCGGTTGCCGAGAATTGTTTCGATGCGGTCGACGAGCGGCGCCTCGGGCGCCGCCCTCATGCGCTGCTCTTCCAGCACACGGCCGATGGCGCGCAGCAGGTCGGCTTCGGGCGGGGCGATATCCGGTCCGTTTGATCGGGGCGGCCGATAGGGATCGTCATGGGCGCGCGGCCTTGCGGCTGCGTGATCGAGAAAACTACTTCTGGCCCTGCTATCGTACATTTGCGCCACATCTCATGCACATGATGGCCGAGTTTACTCATCCGCATGCGAAGCAGATGATTAAGTCACTCTAAATATTCATGGCAAAGAAATGGTTAACCGCAGCCGGCAAGAATTGCGGTCCGATTCTCGATAGCGCTGCTGCGCGTCAAACGCGCGGACACTGCAGGCTCAGCTCGCCTTCTTGCGATCGGCCGCCGGCTGCACGACGTTGCGGGCCTCTTCCGGATGGCTGAGCATTCTTTCGCGCCGGCGGAAGCGGTAGCGCAGGACATGAAAGAGGAAGACCGGAATGCCGACGATGTAGCGCCGCCACAGGCGCGCGGGCTCCTGTATCAGGCGATAGGCCCATTCCAGACGCATCATCCGTACGGTCTTCGGCGCCCGCGGCACGGCGCCGGAGACGAAGTCGAAGAGCGCGCCCACCGTCAGCACCAGGCGCGCATGGTCGGCACGGATATTGTCATGAACCCATTTCTCCTGCAGCGGCGTCCCCATGCCGACGATCAGAATATCGAGTTTCTGGCGCTCGACCTCCTCGATGACATCCGTGGAGTCGACCTTGTCGAAAAATCCATCGGAAATAACCACAAACTCATGCCAGGGCGTGTGCTTGCGGAAATTTTCCGCCGCCGCCTCGACGACCGAGCGCTTGCCTCCGATGAGACCGATGCGGCGCGGGGTCTCCATGAAGGTGAGCAGGGCCGGCACGAAGTCGGTGCCGTTCAGATTGGCGGGAAATGGCCCACCATGGGCGATCTGCGATGCTATATTGAGGCCGATACCATCCGGCAGCACCAAGTTGTGCGACATGATCCGGTAATATTCATCGTCGCGCAGCGCCGTCAGCATGTTATGGGCGTTGACGAAGCAAACCACGGTCTGGCCGACGGGAATGGACGCCAGCTCGTTGATAAAAACGAGGGCATCGTCCCAGCCGAGATCGCAGACCGGCAGATCGAAGATCGTCCGCCGCGACGCAAGCACCGCGAAGTTTGCAATCAAATTCATTCCTACCTCCTGCCGTGGGTGCGTCATGCGCCCGAAATCCCGGAAAACAAGCCCATATTTCCGCACCCCGGAGGTCTCGAAAGAACCGGTCGCGTCACGCATGGACGGCGTCGCCCCGATCGCGGAAAACGGCGCATGCCAAGCTGTGCCACCTGATATAGCAGGACGGTTTCAAACAACCCTTAGGAAAATTCCTTGGATTTTGATGCTCGCATAAGTAGTTTGTTAACCAAAGGCGGCCCAACGACAAACGGCGCCCGAAGGCGCCGTTTGTGCATCGATGATCGGTTGCTTCAATGTGCGGGGGCCGATGCTTCCTCGGCTGGGGCGCCCTCGACGATCTTGACCGGTGCGCCGAGCTTCTTCGGTTGACCGGCCGAATTTTCCTTGACCTCTTCCTTGGAGAGATAATCGAGCTGCTCCAGCATCACGTCAGCGACATACTCGCCGCCGAGGCGCTCGTTCATGCCCTTCCTGATCTCCTCGCGAAAGGCTTTCGGGTTGAAAGATTTGATGTGGGCAAGATCGACCATCTTGTTGCCGACGAGCAGGCTGAAAAGTTCGTCGGTCGTCATCTCGGTGAGCGGCAAGGTCACGCCCTTCAGCATGTCCTTGTTCATCATGAAGGAAATGCGGCCGAGAAAATAACCGGTGATCGCACCGTCGCCGATGACCGGCACAGTGATCGTTTCACCCTTCACCAGTTCGAGCGCGCTCTGCTTGGAATCCGTTGCTGCGGGTGCCGGCGCCGTCGCCAGGTACACCGAAAAATAGACCGAGGCCAAGGTGATGGCGCAAACCCAGATACCGGTAAGGACGAGCTTGACCATCAGTTTCCACGCGCGGCGAATTGTTCCTGGGAATAGGTGCCGTCGGCGTCGGCGTCCTGAACCGCATTCTTCAGGAGGTCGGCCACGGCACGAACCGCTTCGAGATGCGCCTCGACACGCCTGGCGTTCAGAACCAGTTTCTTTTTCAGGCCGTGCAGCTGATCGAGATGGGCAGCGGCAAGCTCGGCCGGATCGGTATCGCGGAAAAGCATCGACAGCTCGTAGAGGCAACGGCTCTTGTGCGCGTTGGAGACCTTGAGATCAAATTGCGGATCGTTGCCGATCCGGGTGTTCTCATTGTCGATGATCATCTCGAGGCGTCCGAGAACGGATTTGATCCTGTATTCGTTCGAAACTATTTCCATTGTGTCCTCGATCATGTGTCGCTTGCTGTCTTGGAGTCGGCGGTCGGCGTGCCGAAGGTCCTGCGCTGGAAGTCGTCGATCATGCTGAGCGCTGTGTTGCGGTCGCGATCATCGGTCGAAGCGTTGACGATCTTGCCTTCCTGGCGGCGCAGCTGCTCGCTGTACATCTGCTTGGCGATGCCGATGCCATCGCCCTTGGCCATGGTGTTGCCGAGCTGCTCGGCCATCATGCCCTTCCAGATGTCGCCGGTCGCGCCCTTGCCGTAAACGTCTTCGCTCTCGCTCGGCAGCATCGACTTGACGAAGTTCTGCAGCACCAGGGCCTCGAACTTCCGGTAGCTTTCCGGAACCTCCTCGGTCTTGGTGCGGTTCTGGATGTTGGAGAGACCGCTCTTCTGGCCGATGTGATCGAGAACGTCGACCGTATTGGAGAAGCCCTTGCCGTTCTCGGCGAGGCTCGTCGCGGCAAAAGCCGCACGGTTTGCCTTCAATTTTTCCTGGGCTGCCTGAACCTCCATGGGGTCGGCAGCTTTGACCACGTCCAGGACCAGATCACTGGGGGGCGAAATAGCCACGTTACAATCCTCTGAATTAAGATCGCAACGATTATGGTTTTTGAAGCTTGCTGGAGGCTGGCGTTGCGAATTGCTGATCGATTACATCGTAAACGGCATTGTCGTCGGCCTCGCGGCGCTCAGTGTCCAAGGCCTCTTTCATGCCCTCTTCGAGCCGATCGGCCTTGGCGCGCTCGCGCGACAGCCGCATCTCGTGGATCTGCTGCATGCCGGTCAGCTGCTGATCCTTGATGGTGAGCCGGCCGAATCGATCGGCATAATTCTGCGAGAAAGCGTGGTGGACGGGATCCATCGAGCCAAGCGCGACGATGACATCGTCCATCGCCGCATTGACCTCGATGCGTTGACGGCTGGTTTCGGCCAGATCGTTTTCCGCCATCCTTTCGATATGCCGCTGCACCGACAGGAGACGCTTGAGCTTCTGGGAGCGGCTCTTCTCGATCATGACAGCCTCATCGCCCGATATAGATCGAACTGAAGGCTTGGCCGAACTGGCTGACCAGCGCCGCAATCGAGATGTAAAGAAGGAAGAGCCCGCCCATCAGGAGGTAGGGCGTGGAAATGAAATAGACCGGGATCTGCGGCGCCAGCTTGTTGATGAAGCCGATCGAGACGTTGAAGATCATGCCGTAGATCAGAAAGGGGCTCGACAGCCGCAGCATGATGTAGGTCGTCTGCTCGAGCGTGTCGGTGAAGGAGATCAGCGTCGCGCGCATCTGCACCAGGCCGCCGAAAGGCATGGTCGTGTAGGAATCGATCAGGGCGCGGAAGACGATGTGATGGAAATCCATGATGAAGAGAATCATGATCCCGGCAAAGGTGATGAAGGCGGAAAGGCTGGTCTCGGGAGTGTCTTCGATGACATCGGCCGAACCCGGTTGGGTATAGCCGACCATCATGGCGAGGATCGTCGCAGCGAATTGCATGCCGAGCGTATAGAGTCTGGCCAGCATGCCGTACATCACGCCGATCAGTGATTCGCTGAAGATCAGGCCGATATAGGTCGCGGATCCCGTATGAACAGCGGGATAAACGGTGTCCCAGAGCAGCGGCATGACGGCGATCGACAGCGCGAGAGCAATGAAGACGCGCAGCTGCTCAGGCACGCGCACCGAGGAAAAACCCGGAAGAACCAGCACACAGCCGCCGATCCGGCAGAAAACCAGAAACAGCGCGAGAACCGTCCCTTGCGGGTCTGTTATCATGAAATCGAGCCCAAAATCTTTATTTCGATGCCCTTGGCCAATTCGACATGCGAAAGGACCGGGAGCGTGGCGAACAGCCGTTCGATGATCATGCGCACATAGGAGCGTGTTTCCGGCGACGTGACAAGGGCGAACGGCAGGCCGCGATCCATGAACTCACGGATAACTTTGCTGGCCTGCTCGCTGAACTCCTCCAGGCTGCGCGGATCGATATCGAATTCGATTACCTCGCCCTTGGCATCGCGCTTCAGCGCCTGGTGGAAGGCGAGATCCCATTTGCTGCCGAGGCGCAAGACACGCAAGACGCCATTATCGGCGAGATCGCCGCAGAGCTGCTGGGCCATGCGGATACGGACATGCTCGACGATCTGCTCGGTCTTCCTGACATGCGGGGCAAGCTCGGCCACCGCTTCGAGAATGAGATGCAGGTTGCGGATCGAAACGCGCTCGGCAAGCAGGAGCTTGAGCACCGCCTGCAGGCCGGAATAGGACATGTGCGACGAGCAGATCTCATCGGCAAGCTTCTTGTATTCCGGGTCGAGGCGGTCGATCAGCACCTTGACGTCCTTGTAGGATAGAAGTTGCGGCAGGTTGTTGCGGATGACCTCGCTCATGTGCGTGAGCACGACGGAGACGTTGTCGATCGGCTGGAAGCCTTCGCGTTTCAGATCGTCGGCGAAGTTTTCGAGGATCGAGACAGCCGGCATGCCGAAAGCGGGTTCGCGGATTTCGTCGCCGGGAATGCTCGGCTTGCGACCGGCGCCGGTGACGACCAGGACTTCACCTACGCGCAGCAGGTTGGATGCGACCGTCGTGCCATGGATGCGGATCTGATAGGACTTCTCGGGAATGGCGATGTCGTCCGTGACCTTGATTTCCGGCACGACGAAACCGTATTGGGTGGCGAACTTCTTGCGCATCTTGCCGACGCGGAACGCCAGTTCCTGGTGAGCGCCGAGCAGGCGGGTCGACACCATCTTGCCGAGCGCGAGCTCGATCTCGGAGGTGCGGAGCACCGACTTGACCGAATCCTTCTCCAGTTCCTTGCTCTGAACGACCTTCTTTTCCTCCTGTTCGCGGCGAAGCTTGTTTTCAGCCTCGACCTGCCGCGGAATGAACCAGGCGCCGAAGGCGAGAAGACCGCCGAGGACGGTGAAGGGAATGGTCGGCAGGCCCGGCATCAGGCCGAGAACAAACATCAAGACGGCCGAGACGGAGAGCGCGCGGGGATAGCCGCTCAGCTGGTTGACGACAGCCTGGTCCGTGGAGCCGGTCGTACCGCCGCGTGACACGAGAAGGCCGGCTGCGAGCGAAACGATGAGGGCCGGCATCTGCGAGACGAGGCCGTCGCCGACGGAGAGCTTGACGAAGACGTCGGCCGCTTCGCCAATCGGCATGCCATGGCGGAAATAGCCGATGATGATGCCGCCGAAGACGTTGATCGCGGTGATGATGAGGCCGGCGACGGCATCGCCGCGCACGAATTTCGACGCACCATCCATCGCCCCGAAGAAGGAGCTCTCCTCTTCGAGCTCCCTGCGCCGGCGCTGGGCTTCCTTTTCGTCGATGATGCCGGCCGAGAGATCGGCGTCGATCGACATCTGCTTGCCGGGGATGGCGTCCAAGGTGAAACGCGCGCCGACTTCGGCGATACGCGTGGCACCCTTGGTGATGACGATGAAGTTGATGGTGATGAGGATCAGGAAGACGATCAGACCGATGACGAAGTCGCCGGACATGACGAGACTGGCGAAACCGGCAATGACGCCGCCGGCCGCATCGTGGCCTTCATTGCCGTGGGACAGGATGACGCGGGTCGTCGCGATGTTCAGCGCCAATCGTGTCATCGTTGCGATCAGCAGAATGGTCGGAAAAGACGAGAAATCGAGCGGCTTCTGGATCCATAGCGCGACCATCAGGATCAGCACCGAGAAAGCAATCGAGAAGGCCAGCCCCATATCGATCAGGAACGGCGGGATCGGCAGGAAGAGAATGCAGATGATGCCGATGATGCCGAGGGCAAAACCGATATCGCGCAGGCTCGGGGCGACTTTCGGAAGGGGGAGTGCAGGTGGTTGCGCCATGACGATTCCGTCTCTTCATGAGAGGAGGCGGACATGAGTCCGCCCAATTCGGATCGAGAATTAAATGGCGAAGCTTGCGCGAAGGTGGCTCAGAAACCCGACTGAATGCGCGAAAAGACCAGATTGGTGAAAATGGAGATCTGCGAGCCGACGAAGGGGGCGGTGATTCCGACCACGACCAGCACCGCGACAATCTTCGGCACGAAGGTCAGTGTCGCTTCCTGTACCTGGGTCAGCGCCTGGATCAGCGCGATGACGAGACCCACCACCATCGCAGCGAGAACCGCCGGACCGGAGGCAATCAGGACCGTCCAGATTGCGGCCTGGAACAGATCCAATGCATCAGCTTCATTCATCTGAAGGCAACCTCATATCGCCTCGAAGCAGCCCCGTATGACAGGGCTGCGATTGATCGGCATTGTCAGGCGCGCTGACACCCCTTTGCGTCAGGAGCTGCTGCTCGGCGCCTCGTCGGCGACAGTGATTCCCGCCTGCACGAGTATCTTATCGCCATCCGTCGTCGTCGCAATGATGCCGTCGGAATAAACCTTGACGGAATCGATGACGCCTTTGACGGTGCCGTCGGCGCTTTCCATATATTTGCCGACATAGCTGCTGGCCTGGGTCAGGCTCGAGCTTGCCAGGAGCGTATCCAGCTTGGTGTTGGTCTGGATCGTCTGCTCGACCTGCGAGAAGGTGGCAAGCTGAGCGACCTGTTCGCTTGCATCCATCGGATCGGTCGGATCCTGGTTCTTCATCTGCGCGATGAGCAGCTGAAGGAAGTTGTCGTAGTTCAGCGTCGCCTTGCTCTGAGTTGAGCTCGAGCTCGTCGTGGTCGAACTCGTCACGCTTGACGTTGCGTCTACCGCCATGGTGCGATCTCCCTGCGAATTTGCTCGACCATCGTCGGCGGCAGTTCGTGATTGTTGAGGATATTGTCTTCGATCGCGTAGAGACCGCGGATCGCCTTCAAGGCGTCGAAGGCGCGGCCGGTCGACACAAGCGCATCGATCCGCTTCAGCTCAGCGAGGATCTCTTCGTTCTTGAAGCAGGTGAGCAGCATGGTGATCGACTTGCGGAACATCGCCGTCGAGTGGTCCTTGCCCTCGGGATTGATGAGGATCATCTGCGCGATGAAATAGAGCTGGCGCAGGGGCGTCGTTGCGCCTTCAGGCTGGAGGACGTGATTCTCGAGAAGGAACGTCACATCGTTCAGGAATTCCAGCGCGACCTTGCGGTCGACACGCAGGACGGCGCCGTTGATGAAGATTCTTTCTCCGGCCTTCAGAGAAATGCGAAGTGTACTTTTCATTTAAGTCCATCCCTGATGATGGTGGTAACGTCGATGATGCCCTGGTAGTTATTAGACAGACGTTTTCTGATCCTGTCGCATTCCTTCAATATCCAGATCGCAATCGAGATGAGGTTAGCCCTGAGCTGGATATCCAGCTGGTTTTCCGGATGTTTCAGATCCTCGATAAAGCTGATCCAAACCCGGCGCGTATAAAACAGGGCTTCGATGGCTTCCCGACCGTATTTTTCCTTGTCGCGCGCCAACGCCAGCAGTTCTATGGACCGGTCAAGAACCTGCCATTCCCGCTCTTTCGCGTCGGCCACCGAGTCCTGCATGACTTCGGCATATGAGAACTGATACATTCATGCATCCTTCTGTGCGCGCCTTTGATCATCAAAGGTAGTTTACGAGACTCAACTGCTGGATCTTCGAGACGATCGTGTAAGCGGTTTCAAGCTGCGTTTCCAAAGTCTTGACGAGGGTCGAGGCTTCGTAGGGATCGACGCCCTGGAGATCGACCAGCTTGTTCTTGATGATGTTCGACTGAGCGTCGAGAGCGTCATTGGACTTCTTGACGCGCTCCTGGGAGAGGCCAAGCTGACTTGCCTGCGTCACGAGGCCGCTTGTGGCCTTGGCCGTGTAGCTGATGGCCTGCTTGGACACCGTCGTCATTGCATCGGTGCTGAGGTTCTGGCCGAGCAGGGCGGTGGTCATGACCGAAGCAAGCGCCAAATAACGCATGCCTTCGGAATTGGCATTGGTCGAAGATTCGATCACTTCCGAGTTGCTGATGCGGCTCGTCATGTTCTGACTCGACGCCTGCGACCAGCCGGTCCCCCCAGCCGTCCAGTTCGCTTCGCTGAACATCGGCTCGACCGTCGACGTGATGAAGGTCCCCATTTCAGCGCCGGTGAGGTCGCTGACCGCTTTCGGCGGAACGAGACCGGCCGCATAAGTGTTGAGCGCAGTAACGATGGCGGCGCTCGTGGCCGTCGTCTTGTCGGTCAGCGGCTGCACGTCCGTGTTGATGCCGGAGAACAGATATTCCCCGTTCACCATGGTGTTGGCCGTATCCATCATGGTCGAAAGTGCGCTGGTGGCCGACTGAATGGCGACGGTTATGCTGCCCGGATCGTGGCTACCCTGCAGCGCCGTCAGCTTCGAAACGAGGCCATCGCCGACGTCCTTCATCTTGGAAAGACCGAGCTGCGAGGATTCCATGCGTGCGCTGACGAGCGAATTGCTTGATTTGATTGAATCGATTCTGTCAGTCTCGCGGGTGAAATCTACGCTTCTGGCTGCATTGCCGCCGAGCGAGACGCCGATATCCGCATAGACCCCCGTCGTCGCTTCCATCGTCGCCTTCGTCATCTGGTTCTGCGCCTGACGGATCGTCAACCGCATTGCATTCTGAATGGCCGAACTTGAAATAAATGAGCTCTTCATGGCTTAACTCGCAATATCCAGCAATGACTTCAGCATTTCGTCTACGGCGTTCAGAATCTTGGTCGCCGCTTTGTAGGACTGCTCGATATCAAGGAGCAGCGTCAACTCCTCGTCGAGGTTGACGCCGGTCTCATTGGAATAGGCTTCGTCGGAGCGCGACAGTGCCGCCGAAGTGTTTTCGGCCGCCGTCGTCGCGTTGCTGCGGTACTGCTCGAGCCAGCCGAGGGAATTCGTGGCATATTCCATGATGCTGACATTGGAATCGATGCCCGTCGTGGCGTCGAAGCCGACCGGCGCTCCAGCTGCCGGGTCGAAATCCATGTCGGATGTCATCGCCGTATAAAGGCGGTCGAGCTCAGCCGTATAACCGCTGACGCCTGACGTGTTCAGGACGACGCCGGCGGCGTTGACGCCACCATCGCGCAGACGCATCGGATCGCCGCCCTGCGAGGTGATTACGCGGGTGCTGACCGTGATGGTCGACGCCATCCCGGCAACCGCGGTGGCGCCAGTATCGACCGTGCCGCCGCTCCAGGTGAAGAGGCCTGGCACATAGGCCGGGGGCCCTGCAGTGTTCTGCTCCTTGAAGAGCGAGACGAGGCCGCGGGCGATTTCGTCGAGCTGCTTCTGGAAGTTGGGGGCAATCTCGTCGCGAATCTGCAGGAGCGACTGGAGGCTTCCCTGCCCCGTCGTCGTCGAACCCTTGCCGAGCGGCAGCGCAACACCGTCGATATAGACAGAATTGCCGATCGTGGTGGCGGTATAGATATCCTGGGACTTGAACGTCACCTTGCGCGGGATCGTCTCGAAGAGGATCGTTCCGTCCGGCGTGCTCAGCACCATGTCGTTGTTGTCGCGCGTCGTCGCACTGACGCCGACGATTTGCGAAATCTGCTTTAGAACTTTTTCGCGTTCATCGAGAGCGCCGGATGCATCCGTACCGGAGGCAGTGGCGGTCTTGACCGCATTGTTAGCCTTCTCGAACTGGCCGAGGAGCGTATTCAGCGTATCGACGGCGGTGGTGATTTCCTTGTCGGCGTTGGCGCGAACGTCCTGAACGGACTGCGAGGCATTGTTCAGCGAGTTGGCGACGTCCTGGGCGGCGGTGATGGCCCCCTGAGCGGCGACGGTGCTGCCCGGCGAGGTTCTGAAAGCCTGCAGTTTCTGTTGGAAAACACCGAGATAAGTCGACGGCGAGGTTTCGTAGTCGTTGCCACCCATGATCGATTTGAGATCTTCGAGGCCGCCCAGCAGGGTCTGCTGAGCGCTGTCCTGAGAGGATGTCTTCAGATACTGGCGCAGCAGGGCGTCTTCCTGTGCCCGGTTGATCTGGACGACCTGCGCGCCATTCAGAGACGTGGTGAGCATCGCCTGCCGGCGCACATAATCTTTATTGCCCGCATTCGAGATATTGTTCGATACGACACTGCTCTGCGTGCCGGTATTGTTGAATATGTTCTGCGCGGTATTAAGTGCGGACGTGAGCGACATGGCTTACCCGTTACCCTACTTATCTCTTGAGGTTGACGAGGACGTCCATGATGTCGGACCCCGTCTGGAACACTTTCGAATTGGCGGTGTAGCTGCGTTGCGCTTCGATCATCTCGGTCAGTTCGCCGGCAAGATCGACGTTCGAACCTTCCAGAGCGCCTGACTTGATCGTGCCGAGGCCGTTGGTTTGAGGGAAGCCGGTGACGGTAACGCCCGACTGGCCATTGGCACTGTAGACGTTGCCGCTCATCAGCGTCAGCTTGTCCGGGCTTGCGACATTGGCGAGCGGAATACGATAGAGCGGCTTGGTGCTGCCGTCTTCGTATTTGGCGTAGACGATGCCATCGCCATCGATCGTGACATCCTTGACCGGGCTCGCCGCCTGGCCGTTCGGTGTACCGGTGCCGGCAAAGGCGGCGCCCAGCTGCGTGAAGCCGGAGAGATCCATGTTGATCGATAGAGCATTCGTCGTATCGGCAATGGTGAGGGCGCCGCCGGTCAGCATCTTGCCGTTGCGGTCGAATGTAAGGTTTCCGGAGGCGACAACGGCGCCGGCGCCGCCGGTGTAAGGGAAGGAGGTCGTACCGCCCGACGCCGCATCGGCGTTGCGGAAGACCGCGACCTCCCAAGTGCTCGCCGTGCCGGTTGCCGGCGGCGGTGTCACGACCGAGGTCTTGGTGAAGTAGAAGTCGTACATCACCTTGTTGCCGAGATGGTCGTAGGCGACCATCGAAAACTTCTTGGTGTCGGCCGTCGTGGTGGCGGCGTTCGCGCTCGGCAGCGTCGCCGGAGCGACCGGAGCGATATTGGCGCCGGAATCGAGATTGCCCTTGAAGACACCCGATGTCGAGGCGATCGCGGTCAGCCCCTCCTGATTGACGTTGACGGGAACGAGGCCATCGAAGCCGTTGACTACGACGGCGGGAGCGCCGGAGTCGTAGGAATAACCCATCAGCTGGAAGCCGGCGGCATTGACGAGATTGCCTTCGTCGTCCTTCTGGAAGTCGCCGGCTCGGGTCAGGACCGGGGTGCCGTCGGGACCCTGGACGATGAAGAAGCCGTCGCCCGAAATCGCAAGATCGGTGGTGGAGGTCGTGTAAGAAATATCACCCTGATCGGAGACGGCCTGGCGCACGGAGGTCTGAACGCCGCCGGAATTGTAGTTGCCGCCCGAGGAGGGAAGAACCAACGAGGAGAAGCTCGTCGATACGGCCTTGTAACCGGTGGTGTTCACGTTGGCGATGTTGTCGGAGACGGTGCTGAGGCGGTTGGCCTGCGCGTTCATGCCCGACACTGCCGTCTTCATGCTGCCGAAAATGCTCATCTGAAAACCTCGTTTTACCTGTTAAACTCGAGAGTATTTGTCGGGCCTTGCGTGAAGCTGTCTGTCATGGCGAGCAGCAAGGCCAATATCGAGGTTCAGCCGGGCGCCGCCACCCGGCCGGAAAAATCAGGCCCAATCGATGCAGTAGCCGAGGAAGCGCTTGGAATCGACCGGATCGACGCCGAGCTTCTTGCGCAGCTTCTTGCGCAGCTTCGAGATGTGGCTTTCGACGACGTTCTCCTCGACCTCTTCATCGAAGATGCCGTAGATGGCGTTGAAGATCTGGGTCTTGGTGACCCGGCGACCGCGGTTGGCGATCAAATATTCGAGGATGCGGCGCTCGCGCCGGGGAAGCGCAAAGACCTCGCCGTTGATTTCGGGGTCACGGCCATCCGAGAAGACGCGGATGCCACCGATATCGGTGTAGTTGGCGATCGCCTTCAGCCGGCGCCGGATCGCGGCCGCTCTGGCAAGAATTTCGCGCGGATGGACCGGTTTGCGCACCACGTCGTCGACGCCGCAATCGAAAAGCGCAAGGGTGTTTTCAAGCGAGGGCTGGTCGCTGACCGCGATCACCGGCGCCATCGAACGGTCCCGGATCGCCCGGGGCAATTCGAAGCTGCGCTGGCCCTGACCGATCAGGAAGGCCTCGACCGCCGCAATATCCGAATCGGCGGCGGTCTGCACCCACTCGCCGAATTCCGATGGATCAAAGCCGGTGGAGGGAATGCCCTCCCGGCCAAACAGGGATGTGTATCCGTCTTTTACGAGCTCACGCTCATCAACCACTACGATCATTCGTCCGCCTCCGAATCAGTGTGGCACTTCGATGATCTATGGGTACGAATCGCGCGAATCGGCGACAACTCGATAAAGTGAATGGCGGAAATTAATAATTGATTAAGATCCGCGTGGCGATTTGATCTACATCTAGTGGCTACGCCCAGATATCCACACAAAAGTTTCGTGGAAAAGTTAACGCTCGGCTAATTGTGACTTGCGTACCGGTTTAGCGCCGGATTCCTGCCACATTGCGACACAGTTCTGTCACAATTTGGCAATTCTCTCTCTGGTTGAATTAATTCTGGCAGAAGTTACTCGCATTGGGAGTCCACTTGCCATAGCCGGTCGCCACCAAATTGGCGATAACGCGGCAGACATACTGCTTCTGCGCGGGATTGTTATTCGGCCCCGCGTGGTATCTTGCTACCGCCATCGTCCAGGTCTCATGACGGTCGTGCAGATTGCGGAGAAACCTCGCCGCATATTCCACATTGCGATGCGGATCGAACATATCTTCGGCGGAGGGGAAATTCTCGCCGTGATAATAGTGATTGATCTGCATGCATCCGATGTCGATGAGCTTCGCCCCGCTTCTGCGGGCCACATCGAACTGCCTCATCGCATCCTGTTCCGAGGGCGGAAAAATCGCCTTGCCTTCGACGTTCATGGCATAGGGATAGAGGGAGCCCCTGCGGCCGGTCTCCGTCAGGCCGACCGAATAGAGGATGCCTTCCGGGATACCGTATTTGACCGCAGCCGACTGGATTTCGCGTTCGCAGGCACCGGTGGAAGCGGCTGCCTCAGAGGTAAACGCCGCCAGCGCCGCTGCTGCGAGCACCGCCAGCAGCGACGTCTTCGATACCGGTCTCGCCTGCGCCATTGAAGCCTCCATTCGTCCGCTGCGCCATCTGATTGTGGCGCTCGCGCGCCTCGCCGCCCTGCCCTTGCTGAGGCAGCGACTGCTGCTGGGAGGCCTGCCCCTGGCTGCCGGCCTGGTTGCCGGCGTCGGATCGCTCGACGGGGGCCATGCTGATGGTGACGTTGTCGACCGCATAGCCCTGGCTGCGCAGCGCTTCGAGAATCTTGCCGTGATCTTCCTTCAGCTGCCGGTAGGCGGCGCCGGTTTCGACCTTAAGGTCGACGTTCAGGGCGTCGCCGGCCAGGCGCATGGTTGCCGTCACCAGGCCAAGATCGATCGGGTTCATCTGGATCTTCAGCGTATTGACCACCTTGCCGGTGCTCGTCCATTCCGCCGCGTTGGAGAGCGCCGAACTCGGCTGCATGGCGCGCGCCCATTCGGAATCACCGGAGAGAGCGGCGGCGACCGCAGCGGAATTGGTATTCTGCGCCAGGCCGATATAGCGGCGCGATTCGAGGACCGAGACATTCTCGAGATCGGTCTTCTTCGCACCGTCCTTGGACCCGGCCTGTTCCGCGCCGAGGTGAACGTCCATCGAAACGCCGCGGCCGTCGGCGCGACTGATCCGGAACGTCCGGCCGTCGGCGGCTTCGGTATTCTCGGCGCCGGGAACCTTGATATCATCAGACTTGACGCTTTCGACATTGCCGCTGACAACCGCCAGGGCGTCGGATGCGTGCCCGCTCGTTTTGGCGTCGATACCAGCGGTCGTCTTCTCGGCAGATCCGGCCTCGTCGGTCTTGGTGAAGGCTTGATGGGCGGCTGCGGCGGCCGGTGAAGCGACCGTGCCATCGGCGGGCTCCTGCTTCAGCAGGCCGAGCACATCGGAGATGCCGCCGTCCTCGGCCCCACCGTCCGTATCCGCATCTGTTTTCGAGATGTCCGTCTTGACGCGCTTGACGCCCTTGGCCTCCTGCGTGGCCTCGTCGGCGGACTGATCCTTGGGATCGGGCTTGCCGACGCCGGCCGGCAATTTGAGCCCATCCTTCGCCATCTTTGCGGCCACCTTTTCGGCATTGGCGACCGTTTCTGGCTGCACTTCGGCCTGTGCCTTCAGTGCGGCGTCGCTGAGATCGATCAGCGGTCTGGCGCCGCTGCGGCTGCGGATCGTCCGCGCCACCTTCCCTGGATCGCCATTGGCGACACTCTGATCCGGCTGTGCATCGTCCGGCGCGCCGTCGACGGCGCTGCCGCCTGTCTCAGCAAGCACATCGGAGAAGCCGCCCTGCTGACCGGCGGCATCCCCCTTTGCAGCCTTTGCAGATTTCGCGGCCGCAGCCGCCTCCGCACCAGAGGCTCCGCCCGAGACGCTCAAGTCCATCATTGTTCGTTGCCTTCCTGCGCCAGAAGACCATCGATCTCGTCGAGCTTGGATCGGCTGGTCGTCACAAATGCGTTGAATGAGGAGTCGGTATCCTGGCTCTGGCCAGTCGATGCCACACCTCCTGGAACAGGCTCGGGAGGCGCGCCTGGCGTCCCCGGTTGCGTGGCTATCGCCGCAGCCTTTTCAGAAGTGATTTCTTGATGAGAAGTGTTAGGATTGGATGCTTGCGTCAAGCTTGCCGGATCCGGCGCACGCAGGATCTGCTCGGCAACGGAGCGCGCCGCCGCCTGCAGCGCCTGATCCCGCGGCGAAAGCCTTTCGCCGTCGATGCCGCTGACATTCTTTGCCGCCTGGTCGATCTCCTCCGTGGGAAGGCCGGCCATGCCGCCATAAAAATCTGCGAGCGGGCCGAAGGCATTATCGGTGCCCGCGCCAAGCAACTGCACATGTTCGACCGCCATGCGCGCCAGCTCGGGCTTGCCCGCTATCGCCGCAGCGCGGGCGATGCGCAGATAGACCTCGCGCTGGCGCGGGGCATCCATGAATGAGAGGATATCGACGACATCCTGCGGTTTCACATCGTGATCATGGGCGACGACGAGCTTGACGAAAAGATCGGCGAACTGACTGGCATAGGGCGAATGCAGGAAGCGCCTGGCATAACGCTGCGAATAGGCGAACCCCTTGTCGAGCATTCGCTTGTCGACGCAGATGGCGAGGGAACGGCGCAAGGCTGCCTCCTCGACGATTGTGCCCGGCGCGGCAAGGCGTGCCTGGTCGTAGAGATCAAGCGCATCTGTCGGTTTCGTGGCGATCAGCACGTTGCCGCCGATCAGCGCCAGGTATGGACCGATCTTCTTGTCGCGATATTCCCTGGCGGTTTCCTCCAGCGTCTTGGCGACGAGCAGCCCCTTGCCGGTCAGATATTTGCGCAGCACATCGGTGACGCGGTTATCGAAATAGCCGTCGACGTCATGGGCGATCAGATATTCGAGCGTCTGGGGATTGCCGCCGCTCATTGTATAGATCAGCGCCGCATCGACATTGCGGTCATCATCGAAAATCTTTGTATTGGCCGTTCGCAGCCGCTCGTCGATGGTGCCCAGCATGAAGCGCTGCATTTCGCCGGCCGAATGATCGCCGGCGACGACGGAATCCTGCACGAACTGCAGCGACCGCAGCATCTTGTACGGCGCAAGATCGTCCGGATCCTGCGCTTTGCCTGCGGCAGGCGAAAGCATCGCCAGGCCGAGGGCCATAAATCCGACATAGCGATGCTGCCGACGCGCCATCCGACTATCCCTATTCCGCCTGCACCAGGATCTCGATCCGGCGGTTGACCGCATTGAACGGGTCGGCGGGGAGCTTCAGCCGACGGTCGGCGAAACCGGAGACCTGGGAGACGCGCGTCTCGTCCAGTCCGCCGCGCACGAGCATGTAATAGGCGCTCTGGGCGCGATCCATCGAAAGCCGCCAGTTCTCGTTCTGCCCACCCTTGTATTGGCGCCCGTCGGTGTGGCCGCGGATGGCGACTGCGCCACCCCTCTCCTTCAGGATCGTCCCGATCTTTTCCATGGCGAGCACCATCTCCTGGCGCGGAACAGCCGAACCGATATTGAACATCGAATCATCGTTCTGGTCGGAGATGCTGACCAGCAGGCCGCCTTCGGCCGCCGTCACTGTCAGGCCTTCCGCGAGCTTGCCGGCAACACCGCCGATCTGTTGGGAGATCTGCGCTTGAAGCTGTTCAGCTTCCTTCTTCTGCTGCTCGGGCTCAGCCGCGCTCTGGTCAACTTCCTTCTGATGCTCGGCGTCCTTCCGAGCTTCCGCCTTCTTCTCCTCGACCGCTTTGCCCTCCGTCACCTTGCCGTCCTTGGCCTCTGCGGCGCCCTTCATTTCCTTGGCTTCCTTAGCAGGGGCTTCCTTAGCGGGCTTCTGATCGGTCGCCAAAGGCACCGGCTTCATATCCTCGGCCTTGGCGATCTCCGTCGTCTCGCTCTCGGTCGGCTGCTCCTCGCTCTTGCCGGGCGGCAAGGGTTTTCCGGCCGTTGTCACCTCGACCTGCTTCGTCCAGAAATCCGGATCGAAGGGATCGCGATAGGCTTGCCCGCCATCGGCGCCGGTGGCAGGGCCGGAATCGGCCGCGCCGCCATCGCCCTTGGCGCTGACATTGGCCTGCTGGCCGACCTCCTGGGCGATCTCGGCGAGAACCGAATAGGGATTCTCGAAGAAATCGGCCTCGGAATAATTGGTCTGGTCGCCTGAGGTCGATGTCTGGTCGTCACCATCGGCGGCGGACTTACCCTCGGTCGGATTATCTTCCTTCTGTTTCGACTTTTCCTTCTTCTCCTCGCCCTCGGCATGGTCGACAGGCTTCTTCAGGCCTTTCTCGGTCGGCTTTTCGTCGGCAAGCTTGATCGGATTGAAATAGGTCGCAACCGCGGCCTTGGTCTCCTCGTTGGCGGCGTTCACCAGCCACATGACAAGGAAGAATGCCATCATCGCCGTCATGAAGTCGGCATAGGCAATTTTCCACGCACCGCCATGGGCACCATCGTGATCACCGCCGCCATGCCGCTTGACGATAATGATCTCGTTTCTGCCGTGGTGATGGTTTTCGCCGTCGCTCATTCGAGAACTTTCTTCAAGCTGGCCGCCCAGGCGGACATACGGGTAACGATGACGGACTCACCGATTTCGACGGCTAGATCGACATCTTCGGCCTCGATGTGCCGAACCGCCGTGGCATGTTCGCCGAGCTCGGCTTTCAATATGTCGAAAAGGCCGGTCGGCCCTCTGACAACGACCGGTCCGGCTGCACCTTCGAGAATTGCTTCACGCAGCAGAGCGGCGAGACTTTCGGCAGCCTTGGCCGCAAGCGCTTCCGTCACGACGGGCGCAATGGCGATCGCCGCGCCGGCGCTGACGAGCTGAGCGACTTCTTCAGCGATATCGCGGACGCGGGATGCAATGACCGCGGCCGCCTCCACTTCGTAGCGAATCTTCAGTTCCTCGAGCGCGCGCGTATGGGCCTCGGCCAGAGCGCGCGCCTCGCTTTCGTATTTCTCGGTCAAATCAGCGGTCGCCGCCGCATGGCCTTGCGCATAGGCCTCGCGCCGCTCCGCCTCGATGTCGACCGGAGGTTCGCTCGGCGTCTCCGGAAAACCATCTCCGGCCAAATCGTCGATATCGATGATCGGCGCTGACGGCTTCGGTTCGCCGAAGTCCTTCAAATACCGAGAAAGCGAAATGCTCATAGAAACCATCCAGCATCCGGAAGACGTGCGGCTTGCCCGCCCCCGTTCAAAATGACCTTGCGCGCGACATGTCCTTCGCAGCGAACAAGGGCTTGACCTTGCGCCGGCATGATTTTCGGACGATGCCTTCATGCCGGAAACTAGGAAGTCAAACTTGCGCGAGGATGAATGGCGCCGCCGCCATTGGTGATCGCGCCCAGCTCTACTCCAGCAGAATGAGGATCTTGCTTGCCGCCGTGTTGAGGATCGAGATCGCTTCGACAGCCATCTGCTTCTGAGTTTCGATCGCCTTCTGGCGGATCGAGGCCTCATCCATATCGGTATCGACCAGCGCGCCGACGCTCTTGTCGATCGAATCCGACAGATCGGCCGCGTAGTCGATCTGGTCGTCAATACGCGTCTTCATCACACCGATTGAGGCGGCCGTCGTCGTCAGCGAGGAGAACAGGGAGTCGGTCACATCGAGCATGTCGACGAGCTGGGCGTCAGTGGTGTTCTTGTCGATCGCGATCTCGCTGCCCGTCGCCGGCGTGGTCGACCCGGCGTCCAGCAGGTAATAGTTCCGCGGTCCCGTGCCGCTGTTGTTGATCGCCTGGGCATCAATCGCCTTGGTGAACAGGCCGCCGCTCGCATTGTTCTTGTCGATGAGGATGGTCTGCGACGAAGGGAAGTCGATGGTCTGGGCCTGGTATTCGCCCGTCGAGGCGCGCACGAAACCTGAAATGACCGACCATGTCGGCGGCGCTGCCTTGTCACTGTTCAGCAACCAGTTCTCGCCTGCAAACGACGTCGACCCGACAACGGTCTTCAGCTGCTCCTTATATTCGCTGATCTCGGCATTGATCTTGTCCTTATCGGTGCCGGGCTCTCTTGCCGCAACCAGCTTGGCGCGGATCTGGCTGACGAGATCGATCGCCGAATTCATTGCCGTGTAGGTCGCATCCACCTTGGCAGCCCCGAGACCGAGCGCATCGCCGATCGTGCCGAGATTGGTGCTGTCCGAGCGCATGACAGTGGCGACCGACCAGTAGGAGGCATCGTCTGCGGCCGTCTCGATCCGATAGCCCGAAGACACTTGCTGCTGGGTCTGACTGGCTTCTTTGTTGATGCTGCGCAGCACCGCAAGTGCATTCACCGCGGCCGCGCTGGTAATCTTAACGGTCATCGACAGGGTCTCGGAATAAGATGAAAGGGCAGGCCGGATTGCCGGCGGCGACTGAAGTGGCCTCATGCCTCCGGCGAAATTTCACCGGCGCGTCGCAAAAGCAAATCAACTCAAGGCGAAGTTAACTCGATATCAACTTGTTGGGCAAGAGCGGCGCCAAGAGCGCGACAAGCGGATTATCTCGTACGTTAAGCTATTGATATAAAACAAAGAACCGCGCCGTTTCGGGCGCGGTCCGGAAGGTTTCCTGCTTGCGGCCGATCGGCGGCGCAAGATTCGATCCAGCTTCAGCGGCTGATTTAGCTGCGGAACAGCGTGAGGATGTTCTGCGCGCTGGAGTTGGCGATCGACAGCGACTGGATCGCCAGCTGCTGCTGGGTTTGCAACGCCGTCAGCTTGCTCGATTCCTCTTCCATGTCGGCATCGACGAGGCGGCCGACGCCCGAGTCGATCGAATCGCTGAGCGCTCCGACGAAGTTCTCCTGCAATTCGATACGGGTCGAAATTGAACCGAGCTGCGATGCAGCCTTGGTCATCGCTTCGAGGCCGGCCTCAATGGAGGTCAGGGCCATGGAGATCTCAGCCGAACCGAAGGTGCTGATGTCCATAGAGTAGATCGAACCGATCGTGCCGTAGGATGTGCCGATGATGCCGGAGGTCGTCTCGATCGTACCGGTCGAGGTCATGCCGAAGAGAACGTTGCCCGTGGAGCTCGTGTCCAGGACGTAGTCGGTCGTCTTGACCGAGACATTGCCGTTACCGTCGCGGACAAAGGTCGACACGACGCTCTTGGTGCCATCGGCGCCGGCGACCCAGTTTTCACCGGAGAAGGAAGCCGACTGTGCGATGCTCAGCAGCTGCTGCTGCAACTGACCGATTTCCTCCTGGACCTTGGTCTTGTCGACGCCCTTTTCGGTTGCGGCGACGATCTTCGCCTTGATCTCGCTGATGACGTCGATGGCGCTGTCCATGGCGGAGTAGGCGGTGTCGACCTTGGCGGCGCCGAGGCCAAGAGCGTCGGACACGGCCGAAAGCGCCTTGTTGTCCGAACGCATGGTCGTTGCGATCGACCAGTAAGCGGCGTTGTCGGCAGCCTTTTCGACGCGGTAACCCGACGAGACGTGGTTCTGCGTGTCTTCGAGGCTGTCGTTGATTCCGCGGAGTGTCTGAAGTGCGGCCATTGCCGCGACGTTCGTCAAAATGCTGGTCATGAAATGATTGCCCCTTGTTGGCATCTGGGAAAAAGGGACATTCCGGAATGTTACCGGGAACGGGGATCAGCCTCATGCCTGTTAACCGGTTTTTAATGTCGGTTAACCCGCCGTCTCGTTGAGCTGAGAAGACAACATTATGGTTAATCAATCGTTAACGAAAATAAGAAAGCCGCGCTTCATCGAAGCGCGGCTCGAGCAGAGGTGCCCGCCGGAGACCGGCGGGCCATATTTTCTGGCGTTTATTAGCCGCGGAAGAGCGACAGGATGGTCTGCGAAGAGGAGTTCGCAATCGACAGGGACTGGACGGCGAGCTGCTGCTGGGTCTGCAGGGCGCTGAGTTTGGAGGACTCTTCTTCCATGTCGGCGTCGACGAGACGGCCGATACCGGAGTCGATCGAGTCGCTGAGAGCCGATACGAAGTTCTCCTGAAGCTCGATGCGCTTAGAGATCGAGCCGAGAGCAGCACCGGCGCTGGTCATGGACTTCAGAGCCGACTCAACGTTGGTCAGAGCCGTTTGGATCTGGCCCAGGGTGAAGTTGGTGATGTCCATCGCGTAGACGGAACCGGTTGCGCCGTTCGAAGTACCGAGGATACCCGTGGAGGTTTCAACCGCGCCGGCGCTCATGCCGAACAGGACGTTGCCCGTGGAGCTGTTGTCGAGAACATAGTCGGTCATCACGACCGAAACGGCGTTGGAGCCGTCGCGGACGAAGGAGGCAACGACGTTCTTGGTGCCGTTAGCGCCGGCAACCCAGTTTTCACCGGAGAAGGAAGCCGACTGAGCGACGCTCAGGAGCTGCTGCTGCAGCTGGCTGATTTCTTCCTGGACCTTGGCTTTGTCGACGCCGTTTTCAGTCGCGGCAACCAGCTTGGCCTTGATGTCGCCGACGACGTCGATGGCGCTGTCCATTGCGGAGTAAGCCGTGTCGACCTTGGCAGCGCCGAGGCCGAGAGCGTCGGAAACAGCCGACAGTGCCTTGTTGTCCGAACGCATGGTCGTTGCGATCGACCAGTAGGCAGCGTTGTCGGCAGCCTTGCCGACACGATAGCCGGACGAAACATGAGCCTGGGTGGTCTGGAGACCCTGGTTGACCCCGCGCAGAGTCTGAAGGGCTGCCATTGCAGCGTTATTGGTGTTGATGCTCGTCATAGTAAGTTTGCCCCTTATTGGCAGATCTTAAAAAAGGGACATTCCGGATTTTCGTCCGGCCCACAGCGATCAGCATCATGCCTGTTAACCATTCTCGTTAGGGTTAACTCGCCGTTTCGATGGGCCTAGAAAACAGCAAGATGGTTAAGGAAAGCTAAATTAAAAATGGAAATTTCGTAAAAATATCTGATACTTAGACGGACGCTCATTAACCTTATGTTAAAACATTTCGCGGCCGGGGCTGACCCGGCCGCGAAACTTGAAAGCCTTGTGCCGACCGCTTTAGCGGAAGAGCGACAGGATGTTCTGCGAAGAGGAGTTCGCGATCGACAGCGACTGGATCGCCAGCTGCTGCTGGGTCTGCAGGGCGCTGAGTTTCGACGATTCTTCTTCCATGTCGGCGTCGACGAGACGGCCGATACCGGAGTCGATCGAGTCGCTGAGAGCCGACACGAAGTCTTCCTGGCTGTCGATGCGGCTGGAGAGCGAGCCGAGAGCGGCACCGGCGCTGGTCATCGACTTCAGAGCCGATTCGACGTTGGTCAGAGCCGTCTGGATCTGACCGGCGGTGAAGTTGGTGATGTTCATCGAGTAGATAGAACCGGTCGCGCCCGTCGACGTACCGAGGATACCCGTGGAGGTTTCGACCGTGCCGTTGCTCATGCCGAACAGAACGTTGCCGGCGGAACCGCTGTTGAGAACGTAATCGGTCGTGGTGATCGATACTGCGTTCGAGCCGTCGCGGACGAAGGAGGAAACGACGCTCTTGGTGCCGGCAGCGCCAGCAACCCAGTTCTCGCCGTTGAAGGAAGCCGACTGGGCGATGCTCAGGAGCTGCTGCTGCAACTGACCGATTTCTTCCTGCACCTTGGCCTTGTCGACGCCGTTTTCAGTCGCGGCAACCAGCTTGGCCTTGATTTCGCCGACGACGTCGATGGCGCTGTCCATGGCGGTGTAAGCGGTATCGACCTTCGCAGCACCCACGCCGAGGGCGTCGGAAACGGCCGACAGTGCCTTGTTGTCCGAACGCATGGTCGTTGCGATCGACCAGTAAGCAGCGTTGTCGGAAGCCTTTTCGACGCGATAACCGGATGAAACGTGGTTCTGCGTCTTGTTGAGGCCCTGGTTGACATTGCGCAGCGTCTGGAGAGCGGCCTGTGCGGAAGAATTCGTGTTAATGCTTGTCATAAATCTGTCCCCTGGAAACTAGATACAAAAAGGAGGACATACCGGACTGTATTACCGGCGATGACGGACCAGCTTCATGCTACTCGGCGCCTGCTTGTTTGGCCCAAACCCGTCATGTCCAGGGCAATCTCGCAGCCAATGCTTGCCAACTTCTTAAAAATGGAGGCTCCGCTCCGGCGCCTTACATTCCATAGTTAATACCGGCTGAATCTATCCCTTCGCATGCTAACGTATCGTGACAGAAGCCGTTTTCTCTCGGGCGAGACAGTGTCTTCATGAGGCGCACCTGTTTCAAGCAAGCTTCGAATGGCAACGTGGCAGGTGCCGGGATAGCATCATCGGATCAATCCACCCGTTGCCTGGGAGGACGGATCGTGCGCGCCCGGCGATCGACAGCCATGCCAGAAAATTTCCTTCACGGAGTTGGGTTTTGAACAGCAAAGTTTCGTTCTCTGCGGCATCCAAAGATTACCAGGCGGGCCGCTACACAAAGTCCTTGGCGACGCTCAACCAGCTCATCGATACTCAGCAGGACGCCAAGACCTATGCGCTGCTGGCCAAGAACCTCGTGCAGCTCGGCTTCAAGGCCGATGCCGCGAAGGCCTATGGCCTGGCCGGCAATTGCGAAGGACCGAACGCCTACGAATATCAGAAGCAGGCTGCCAAGCTGCACTACGAAACCGGCCACGAGGACGAAGCGCTGCTGATCGCCATGCGCAACCTCAGCAGGGCGCAGGAAGATCCCGAACTCGCCTTCATCATCACCGCGATCTATCTGAAGCGCCAGCAGCGAGATATCATCCGCCCGTTCAAGACGGTTCTGTCGGAAAGCATGAACCCCGATCACATGCGCCTGGCGGCCCTGCTGCTCAGCGACGATCTCAACGACGCGACCAACCAGACGCTTGCGCGCAACCTCTTCAAGCGCTTTCCAGGCAATCACGCCTTCCGCTTTCTTCACCTTGTATTCGCTCGTGAATTCAACGATTTCGAAGAGGCGGCCAAGCATCAGGCAGTGATCGACGAGGCCTTGGCAAAGGGTGATCTGGAGATCCTGCGCAAGGACAATCCATTCTATCATCTGCACTGGTGCGGCAACGAAGATTTCAACCGATATGCAACGATCGGCACGACCCCGCTTAACCAGGAACGGGTCGCGTTCCGCCGCAATCAGCCGCACACATGGTCAAACAAGATCCGCATCGGCTATATGTCATCGGACTTCTGGGATCGCCACGCGACGATGAAGCTGCTGCAGCGCATTCTCGAACTGCACGACAAGGACAGGTTCGAGGTGACGCTCTTCTGCCATACAGGCCCCGAATACCTGAAGCATAACGACACCGACCGCAGCCGCTGGGGCAGGATCGTCGACATTCACGGTTTCTCCGACCAGGCGGTGCTGGAAATCGTACGCGAGCACAATATCGACATCATGGTCGATCTGAAGGGTCATACGTCGGGCAGCCGCGCGTCAGCCTTCAACCTGCCGCTGGCACCTGTTCATGTCGGATGGCTCGGTTTTCCCGGCAGCACCGTCAACATCGACCTGGACTACGTCATCGGCGACCATTCGGTGCTGCCCGACGTGGCCAAGCCATTCTTCCACGAGAAATTCTGCCGGCTTCCGGAGAGCTACCAGCCGAACGATCCGATGCATCGCCCGAAGCCGCGTCCGGTCACCCGCGAGCAACTCGGCCTGCCGGAAGAGGCCTTCATCTTCGCCTCCTTCAACGGCAACCGCAAGATCACGCCCGATGTGGTCAACAGCTGGTGCCGCATCCTCAAGCGCGCGCCGAACAGCGTGCTCTGGCTGATGGCCAATTCGCCGCGCAACCAGGCGAACCTGCTTAAGCAGTTCCAGGCCGCCGGCATTGCGCCCAAGCGCATCATCTTCTGCCCGCGCGCGCCCTACGAAGATCACATCAGCCGCCAGCAGGCAGCTGACCTTGGGATCGACACCTTCCCTGTCAACGGTCACACGACCACCTCGGAGCAGCTCTGGGGCGGCCTGCCGGTTTTGACGGTCAAGGGCACCAACTTCGCCTCGCGCGTCAGCGAAAGCCTGCTCAGGGCGATCGATCTACCCGATCTCGTCGCAAGCGACCTGCAGGCATACGAGGATCTCGCCGTCGAGCTGGCGCAGAATCCCGAGCGGATCGCCGAATACAAGGCACATCTGAAGGAGCAGCGTTATATCGCGCCGCTGTTCGACGCCGAACGTTTCTGCCATCACCTAGAGAAGGCCTACGAAATCATGGCCGAACGGGCGAAACAGCGCCTGGCGCCCGAGCACATGGATATTCCAGCGTTGCCCTCGCGGACGGCCCCTTTCGCGGCCGAGTAACGGTTCGACTGCATGATGAACCCCGCCGGAGCGGATCCGGCGGGGTTTTCTTTTTTCGAATATAGAGAGCTCAGCCGATCAGCTGAACGAGCGCACCAGGCTGCCGACGAGCAGGTTCCAGCCGTCGATCAGCACGAAAAAGAGAATCTTGAAAGGCAGCGAGATCGACGTCGGCGGCAGCATCATCATGCCCATCGCCATGGTGATGGTTGCAACGATGAGGTCGATGACGAGGAACGGCAGCACGACAAGAAAGCCGATCTCGAAACCGCGACGAATCTCCGAAATCATGAAGGCAGGGATCAGCACGCGGTAGTCGATCGGATCGGTCGTCTGGATGTTCTGTCCGCGCTCGCGCGCAAGATCGACGAAGAGCGCCAGATCCTTGTCCCGGGTATTGGCCGCCATGAAGGTGCGGAAGGGTTCGGCGATACGCTGGACCGCCTCGGTCTCATTGATCTGGTTGGCAAGCAGCGGCTGCACGCCATTCTGCCAAGCCTGATCGAAAGTCGGCGACATGACGTAGAAGGTCATGAAGAGCGACAGCGACAGCAGGATCATGTTGGAAGGCGTCGAGGAGATGCCCATCCCTGAGCGCAGGATCGAGAAGGCGATGACGAAGCGCGGGAAGCTCGTCACCATGATCAGGATGCCCGGCGCGACCGAAAGAACGGTCAGCAGGCCGAATGTGCGGATGATCCAGGCGGCGACGGAGCCATCGACCGGCACGTTCAACAAGTCGGTCGGCAGCTGCTGTGCCACCGCCAGTTCCGGTACCACCATCATGGCGGCAAGGAAAACTATGAAACGAATCATTCGATGACAAAGGTCCTGAACATGACCTTCGATACCCGCCCTTGCGAGCGAAGGTCAACACGTTCCTGGATGTCATCCTTGAGATATTGAAAGCCGCGCGGCCCCTCGATCTGCTGCAGGGAAACCGTCCTGACATAGGCGAGGATATCCTGGTGAATGTCCTCGGCGACCTTGACGTCGGGCGGCCCGTTGAATAGCAGCGCGACTTCGAGTCGGACCCAGTTTTCCGAAGGGTAGGCAAGGTTCGATGTAATCGGCTCGAGCTGGACGACGTTGTTGGCCTCGGTCGAGATGCGCGCGAGGCCTTCCTCGGCCTTCTTCTTGGCATCGGCTTCCTTGGCCTGCTCTACCTCCTTGGCGCCCTTGATCTCGGGCGCGACGATCGTGCCGACCGCCCAGCCGCCGCCGGCGCCGAGAAGCGTCAGGACGGCAATGCCGACGATCGTCAGCAGGCCGGATTTCTTCTTCGATTGACCTGCGCTTATGTCTTCGTCTGCCATCGTCGTTCGGCCTCAAAGCGGCGAGAAAAGATCGACGGCCTGCTGGCCGCGCGGAGGCTGCTGCACTTCCATCAGGCGACCCCGGCCGCCATAGGAGATGCGGGCTTCGGCGATCTTGTCGTAAGAGATCTGGTTGTCGGCGTTGACGTCCTGCGGACGCACGATACCGGCGACGTTCAGGATGCGCAGCTCCTGGTTCAGACGGACTTCCTGCGAACCCGAGATGACGAGGTTACCGTTTTCGAGAATGCCGGTGACGACGGCCGCAACGAGAAGCGTGAGCTTGTCGGTGCGCTCGATCTTGCCCTTGCCGTCGGTGCTGGTGTCGGAACCATAGGTCAGATCGGTCTTGGATTCAGGCGTCCAGCCGAAGATCTGGGCATTGATGTCCCAGTTCATGCCGCTCGAATTCGTGCGGCTGCGGTTGGTCTCGTTGTCGAAGGAGGCCTTGTCGTTGATCTGGATGTCGACGGTCAGAATGTCGCCGACGTTCAAAGCGCGTGCATCCTTAAAGAGCGCGGCCTGCGAATCGCTCCAGAGCGAATAGCCCTGCGCCACGGCGCGCGGCTGCTTCGGATAGAGCGCCATCTGCGGGGTCTGGCCATAGGCAAGTCCGCTGCCGATCGGGCTCATGGCGGGCGCACGGCCGATCTCGCTGACTGCCGTCGGAGACTGGCAGCCCGCAAGGAGTGCGAGGGCGGCGATCGCGGCCGGGAAACGCATATTCATGAAGGATCCTTCGACGTATTGGGATCGGACGCACTGGCGATGACGCTGGCGATAGCCGCGGCCTTCTTCGAGTCCATCTCGTTGAGGATGAGGCTCGACTGGCGCGGGCCGAGCCGCATGATGACGGCCGACGCTACTTCGATGTTCATATCCTGCAGCTGCAGTGCCGCCGCATCCGGCTTCATCTTCTTGTAGATATCGGTGAGGCCGGCTTCGGCCTGCTTGAGGAAATCGTCGCGCCGCTTCAGCCAGTCCTGGTATTCGGCCTTGCGCTTGTCCATCTCTTCCATCCGGGCGTCGATGTCGGCGCGGAGCCTTTCCAGCTCCTGTTTCTGCAGCAGGTAGCGCTGGTCGCGGGCGGGATCGGCGATGTTGGTGCAGAATTGCTTGATCTCGTCCTGAGACGTGATGTCTCCCTCCGGATGCTCCTGTGCGAAGGCGCCGGGGATCGACAGAAGGACGAGGCCGGCCGCCGGCAGCGCCAGGCGGCGCAGCAGCTGCAGCACGGTCATGTCAGGATTCAGGATCGTCATCATTGCAGCACAAGCTCCGCCTGCAGGGCGCCCGCCGACTTGATGCCCTGGAGAATGGCGATGATCCCATCCGGTTTCACGCCGATATTGTTGAGGCCGGCGACAAGGGTCCTGAGGTCGGGACCGTCGATGATGGCAACGCGCCCACCGGTCTGCTCGGCCGCAATGTCGGTCTGCGGCTGAACGGCAGTCCGCCCGCGCGAGAAAGGCTCGGGCTGAATGATCTGCGGCGTCTCGGTGACCTGAACAGTCAGAGTGCCGTAGCTGACGGCGACCGGCGAGACGCGGACATCGGAGCCGATGACGATCGTGCCGGTGCGCTCGTTGATAACCACCTTGGCCGGCGTATCGGTTTCGACAATAAGGTTTTCGACGTCGGCCATCAGCCGGGTGAGATCGGCCGTGCGCGGTTTCTGGATCACCACTTCCTGCGAATCCTTGGCTTCGGCGACCGGGCCGCCGAAGCGCGCGGAGGCATAGCCATTGACGATGTCGGCAATGCGGATCGCCGTCGAGAAGTCGGGATTGCGCAGCTGTAGGACGAGATTGACTGAATCCTTGAAGTGGGACGGCAGTTCGCGTTCGATGATCGCGCCGCCGGGCACGCGGCCGGCGGTGGTGACGCCTTCGGTCACCGTCGCCGCCTGGCCCTGCGCCTGAAAGCCGGAGACGATAACGGAGCCCTGAGCGACAGCGTAGATCTGGCCGTCGGCACCGGAAAGCGAGGTCATGACGAGCGTGCCGCCGCGCAGCGAGGTGGCATCCCCGAGCGAGCTCACCGTAACATCGAGACGGCTGCCGGGGCTTGCGAAGGGCGGCAGGTTGGCGGTGACCATCACGGCCGCGGTGTTCTTCGCGTTGGACTGGCCGCCCTGTGTCGAGATGCCGAGATTCTGGAGCATTGCCCGCATCGACTGCTCGGTGAAGGGGGAGGAACGGAAGCCGTCGCCGGTTCCCTGCAGGCCGACGATGAGACCGTACCCGATCAGCTGGTTATCGCGGCCGGCCTGAAGCGAAGCGATATCTTTGATGCGGGACGTCAGCGCCCAGGCGGGCGCCACGTCGGCCAAACTCATGGCGACAACCGCAACAAAGGTGACGATACGGAAGAACAATTTCATTTCGCCCTCACATGGATCGTGCCGTCCGCAAGCACCGTGCCGCTGACGATGACGCCGGAATCCATATTACGCGCACGGACCACCTGCCCCGTCGCACCGTCTTCAAGCGGCGTGCCGGCGGCGGAGATCGTCATTGCGCCGAGAGAGAAGACCAGGCGGATCGAAGAGCCGCGCGTCACCGTATAGGGTTCGCGCAGCGCTGAAACCGAGATCGTACGGCCCGGCAGCAGCGTGCGTTTGGAAACCAGACCTTCGACCTGCGAAATCGATTTGGCATAATCGCCGGCGAGGTTGGGGTTGGTGACCTCAACCTCCTGAAGCTGGCTGCCCGACAACGTGTCGCCGGGATAGATGATCGTCGTCGGGACGACGGCATAACCCATGCCGGCATCCGCATTCACGGGCAAGATGATGCCCGCGATTGCGATCGTGGCTACCGCCACCCATCCTGAGATGCGTCCTGCCCGGCAAAACATCATGTTTCGGCCCTTCCCTTTACTTCAGGTTCTTGCTGACGATGGAGGCCATTTCATCAGCCGTGGTGATCACCTTGGAATTCATTTCGTAAGCACGCTGAGCCGATATCAGCTCGGTGATTTCCTTCACCGGGTCGACGTTCGAGGATTCCAGATAACCCTGCTTCATATAGGCAAAGCCTTCCTCGTCAGGGTTGCCGACGACCGCCTCGCCCGAGGCCGGCGTTTCCTGGAAGAGATTGTCGCCGATCGGCTGAAGGCCCGCTTCGTTGACGAAATCGGCAAGCGTCAGCTGTCCGAGAACGGTCGGATCGGTCTGGCCCGGCAGCTTGGCCGAGACCTCGCCGGAGCGGCTGATGGTCAGTTCGGTCGAACCCTGAGGGATGGTGATCCCAGGCAGGACTTCATAGCCGTCGATGGTGACGAGCTGGCCCTGGTCATTCTTGTTGAAAGCGCCGGCGCGAGTATAGAGCGTCGTGCCATCGGTCGACTGGATCTGAAAGAAGCCCTTGCCGATCAGCGCCACGTCGAGATCGTTGCCTGTCTGCGTGAGTTCGCCCTGGAGATGCAGGTTGCGGACCGCGGAGGTCTGGACGCCGAGGCCGATATTGGCGCCTTCGGGAACGACGGCCTGGTTGGCCCGGTTGGCGACGCCCTTGGCGCGTTCGGTCTGGTAGAGAAGGTCGGTGAACTCGGCGCGAGCCCGCTTGAAGCCCGTCGTGTTGATGTTCGCAATGTTGTTCGCGATGACTTCCAGATTGGTCTGCTGGGCATCCATGCCCGTTGCTGCGATGGCGAGCGCTCTCATGTGTTCGTCCTCAAATCAGTTACATCTGCATCTTGGTGACTTCGAGAAAGGCCGAAACGACCTTGTCGCGGATGGCAATCGCGGTCTGCAGCGTCTGCTCGGCCTGGAGCATGGAATCGACGACTTCACGGGTCGTCGCCGTGCCCTTGATGCCGGCGAAGGACATGCTTTCGGCACCCTTCAGGCTGTTGACGGCGTCGGTCGCCATGCCGCCCAGGACGGAGGCGAAGCTCAGGCCGTTGGCCGCACCTGCGGTGCCCGGCATGGCTGTTGCGGAGGACGAGGCGGAATTTTCGGAGTCGACGGCGCCGAGCGCGCGGGTCATCGAAAGATTGCTGACATTCTGGACGCTGCTGATCATTGATTATTGGCTCTTCAGAAGATCGATCGTGGACGAGATGAGGTCGCGGGTCTGCTTGATGGTCTGCAGATTGGCATCATAGGAGCGATTGGCTTCACGCATGTCGGCCATCTCGACCAGGATGTTGACGTTCGGCAATTTGACGACGCCCTTGGCGTCCGCCGCCGGATTGCTGGGGTCGAATTCGGTGCTGAAGTCGCCTTCGTCGACACCGACCTTCTTGACGTTGACGGTCTCGACGCCGCTGGTGCGGTCCATCTGCTGGCCGAAGGTGATCGTCTTGCGGCGATAGGGATCGGCGCCCGGCGTGTCACCGGTCGAGCGGGCGTTCGCAATGTTTTCCGAGACGATGCGCAGGCGCGTCGATTGCGCCTCGAGCCCCGAACCGGCGATTTTCATAGCTGCGGAAAGCGGATCCATGACACTTACTTCCTGACCGTCATCAACATCATGCGATTGAAGGAGCTGACCAGCGAGGTGTTCAGATCGTATTGGCGCTTGATGTCACCCGACTTGGAAAGCTCCTCGGCCAAACCGACGGTGTTGCCGGATTCCTGAATGCCGATCTCCTGGTCGAGGGCCGCTTCCTTGACGTCGATATCGCCGCTTGCGCTGAAATCGTTGCCGCTGAAGTGCGCCGGATTGGTGCGCGCCATGGTGATGTCAGACCTGTCCAGCACGGCATCGAAGGGCGTGACGTCTTTGGCGCGGAATTTCGGCGTATTGGCATTCGCGATGTTGCCGGCAACAACCTGCTGACGGATCGTCAGCCATTCCGCCTGTCGCGAAGCCAAGTCGAAAAGTTGGATCGGTTGCATGAGAACTCTCCGTTTTTACTATCTGGAACCTAGAGCGGTAATCTTGCGTGGGACTTACGGGAATCCGGCCATTGAGGCGCTTCGCCCAAGGCCGCCAGAGAAAAGGGCTCCTGCCGGTTTGCGGGGGAGCCCTCTTGTCTTCAGCCTTTGCGAAGAGGTTCAATCGTTCTTGTAGATATCGCCCTTGGAGGTGATGATCACCCATTTGCCCTCGCGCTGCTCGATCATCGCCAGGCGGCTTTCGTCGGGCAGGACCGAGCCGATGCGCACCACATACATGCCCGAGGGATCCTCGATCAGCGCTCGGCCGTTGGACACATGCAGAAGGCGGAAGGAAGACTTGCCCGGGAAAGGCTGGTCTTCCAGCATCGCGGCGCCGTCACGCTGCTTGCCGAGATCGGAGACCGTCGCCGTCGTCAGCGGATCGACCGGCGGAGCCTTCTTGGCTGCCTCGTTCTTGTTGACCATGGCCAGCGGTGAGACGCTGAAGACGTTGCGGGCGGGCCAATCCGGCAGTTCGCGCGAATTGCTGCTGGTGGCGACGTTGATGCCGAACTTGTCGGCATTGAAGAAGACGTACCAGGGGAAAAAGGCGGAGGCGCCGGCAAGCGCCAGGCCGGCGAAGGTGAGAAACCGATCCAGAGTGGCGGTCTTGTCGCGCGGCTTCAGGGAAGCGATGCGTTCATCATCGAAATCAGCCACTATTATCTCCTCTGCATGGGTGCGCCCTGATTGCCCATGCCGGCAGCAGCCTTGAGCGCGCCGGCGAGATCGGCAAAAGCGTCGACCGAGTCGCGATCGCCTGGAGACTGTTTCAGGACGTCGTAAATGATAGGGACCTGCTTGACCGCCATGTCGAGATCAGGATCGGCGCCTTGGCGATAACCGCCGATCAGCCGCAGGTCCCTCGTTTCCTCAAAGCGGTGGATCAACACCTTCAATCGCGACACCAGCTTTTCCTGATCCGGCGTCCAGGCCTTGCGGGCAAGACGCGAGATCGAGGCGAGCGGATCGATCGGAGGATAGCGCCCTTCCTCGGCAAGACTGCGCTGCAAGACGATATGGCCGTCGAGAATGCCGCGCGTCGAATCGGCGATCGGGTCGTTGTGATTGTCGCCATCGACGAGGATCGAGATGATGGCGGTGATCGTGCCGGCGCCCTCCGGGCCAGGACCAGCGCGTTCGAGCAGGCGCGGCAGCTCGGTGAAAACGGAGGCGGGATAACCGCGGGCGATCGGCGGTTCGCCGGAGGCGGTCGCCACCTCGCGGATCGCATGGGCGAAACGGGTGACGCTGTCGACGATGAAGAGCACGTTCTCGCCCTTGTCGCGGAAATGCTCGGCGATGGTGACCGCCGTCAGCGGCGCCATCTTGCGCAGCATCGGGCTTTCGTCGCTGGTCGCGACGACGGCAATCGCCTTCTTCATATTGCTGCCGAGCGTATCCTCGATGAATTCGCGCACCTCGCGGCCGCGTTCGCCGACGAGCGCGATGACCACCTTGTCGAAGGCGTCGGCGCGGGCAAGCATGGACAGAAGCGTCGACTTGCCGACGCCGGAGCCGGCAAAGATGCCGAGACGCTGGCCGAGGCAGAGCGGCGAAAAGATGTCGATCGCGCGCACGCCGGTCTTGAAGCCGGTCGCCACGCGCTGACGCGTCATCGAGGGTGGCGCGCCGTTGGAAATCGAGCGGCGATCGAGACCTTGGGCGATCGGACCAAGCCCGTCGATCGGCTCACACAGCGAATTGATCGTCCGCCCGCACCAGCTGTCGGATGGCGAAATTCGGAAGGCGCCCTTGCGAATGACCGTGTCATGGATGCCGATCGGCTCACCGGGTTCGATCGGGCAGACATAGATCAGCTCCGGCTCGACACGCACGACCTCGCCGAGATGGATGCCGGTCGCCGATTTATGCGCGACGAATTCACCGAGACGAACATGACGGGAGAGACCACGAACAGTATAGTGGCCGGCAGCGATGGTCTGGACGCGACCGCCATGAGCGACGGCGAATTCCGGCGATGCGTATCGATCGACGAGACCCGCCAGATGCGCGAGCTTCGGAGAAAGGCCGTCTTCGGACAGTAGCGTTGTGCTCATTGCTTAGCGGCTGCCCCCAAGCGTCTGGACGGCCTGCTTGAACGAATCCTCGCTGTCGCGCATCAGCGAGGAAATGCTTTCGAATGCACGGTTGACTTCGATCAGCTGAGTGATCTCGCGCATGGCGTTGACGTTGGAATTTTCCAGATAACCCTGCTCGACACCGACATTGAAGCGGTCGACGACGGCGCGCGGCTGGTCGGTCGTCATGATGCCGCTGTTTTCGTAACGCAGGTAACCCTTGCTGATATCGGCCTCGAACAGGCCGAGGGAGCCGACCTGGCGGTCGCCCTGATAGATGATGCCGTCGGAGCCGACAGCCGGCTCGCCGCCCTTGGTATCGAGCTGGATCGGTGCGCCACCGGCATCGAGAACCGGATATCCGCGGATCGAAACGAGTTCGCCGGTATCCTTGAGCGTAAAGCGACCGTCCCTCGTGAGCACACGGCCGGCCGGCGTATCGAGCGCAAACCAGGCATCGCCCTTGATGGCGAAATCAAGCATGTTGCCGGTGTGCTGCAACTCGCCGTTCTGCTCGTTCAGATAGTCGTTGCCCTGAGAAACGAAGGCGACCTTGGTATTCAGCTTGTTCTTGGTGGCCGCCACCATCTCGTCGAACTTCACCTCGGTGGCACGAAAACCCGTGGTGTTCACGTTCGCCATGTTGTCGGCGATGGTGTTCAGGCGCTTTTCAAGCGCCATCTGCGACGACAGAGAAACGTAAAGACCGGATTGCATGTCTGTAAGCTCCAAGCATTGGCGATGAACGGGACGAAAAGCCGGGCGTCGTCTGATCTGGTTCGGCCGGAATTTCGCTGAGGCGGCATCTCAGAAACGGGCGCGAGCGCCCATTCGTCTCCTTTAGATTGGCGGCAGATGCTTGCGCGAAGCTGGCACGTGGAAATGCCCGGGACCCACCCTTTCATCAGCCTCACGCAAGGCAGAAACCCTATCCGTCCTAGAGAAAAGCAACGTTCAGATTGGGCTGACGATGAACATCATTATCGGATTTATTGTTGTCTGCGGCTGCATCGTCGGCAGCTTCATGGCGATGGGCGGCGAAGTGGACGCGCTGTTCCAGCCCTTCGAATTTCTCATCATCGGCGGCGCCGGCCTCGGCAGCTTCATCATGGCGAACCCGATGAAGGTGGTGAAGGATTCCGGTAAGGCGCTTGCAGAGGCCTTCAAGCACGCCGTCCCGAAGGAGCGGAACTATCTCGATACGCTTGGCGTGCTGTACTCGCTGATGCGCGACCTGCGCACCAAGTCGCGAAACGAAATCGAAGCCCATATCGACAATCCTGCTGAATCGACGATCTTCCAGTCGGCTCCGACGGTGCTGAAGAATAAGGAACTGACGGCGTTCATCTGCGATTACGTGCGCCTGATCATCATCGGCAACGCCCGTAGCCACGAAATCGAGGCGCTGATGGACGAAGAGCTCAACACCATCATGCACGACAAGATGAAGCCCTATCATGCGATCCAGATCATGGGCGATTCCTTCCCGGCGATCGGTATCGTCGCGGCGGTTCTCGGCGTCATCAAGGCGATGGCCCACATCAACGATTCGCCCGAGGTGCTCGGCCATCTGATCGGTTCGGCGCTCGTCGGCACCTTCCTCGGCATTCTGCTGTCCTACTGCGTCTGCTCGCCGCTGGTTTCCCAGATCAAGGTCGTCCGTAACAAGCAGCATCGCCTCTATGTCATCGTCAAGCAGACGCTGCTTGCCTATATGAACGGCTCGGTGCCGCAGGTCGCTCTCGAATACGGCCGCAAGACGATCTCGGCCTACGAACGTCCGTCCATCGATGCCGTCGAACAGGAAATGATGAACCCAGGCGGCGAGAACAAGGCGGCTTAAATGACCATGAGCGATGCTTCACATGACAAACCGGCAATGGATCCCGCCCTTCTCGCCAAGCTGACCGGCGGGCTCGGAGACAGGGGCAGGGTTGCCAAGATCTGCAGCGCCTTTGGGGATGTTTACAGCGAGTTCTTTCCCGACGTCATCAAGAGCGAGACCGGCCTCGACGTGACCGTCAGCTATCTCGGCTGCGAGATCGGCTATAAGAACCACCTGATCAACGACCTCAGCCACAACGTCACGCTCGTCGACGCGACGTTGCGCAACTGGTCTCAGAACGTCGCGCTTGCCTGCGGCAACGGTTTCGTCATCACGCTGATGGAACACCTGCTCGGCGCCACCGCCGATACGATCGAGGAGCCGGCCGAGCGGCTGCTCTCGGTCATCGAACTCGATCTGGCGGTCATGGTCTTCGACAAGATCGCCAAGGTGCTGCGCTCGGCGGTGAACGCACCGGGCGGTTTCGAGCCCAGTCTTTCGGCCCCGCATGCGCATGACTCGCGCTCCCGGCCGGCGGAGGACAAGCCGGACGAATTTGCCGCCGCCATCAACATGTCGATCACGCTCGCCGGCATTGTTTCGGAATTCTCACTGATCATTCCGCAGACGGCGCTGCTCAAGACCAAGGTGACGCCGCCAAAGCCGAAGCGCCAGACCGGCGGCAATTCGCCGGAATGGACCGAACAGCTCGGCGATCAGGTCCGCCGCTCGCATGTCACGCTCGAAGCCAGGATCAGGTTACAGGACCTGACGCTGCGCACCATATCGAAGCTGATGGCCGGCGACGTCATTCCGTTCCGCGACAGCGGCGACGTACGCGTCGAGGTCAGCGCCAACAGCAAGGAATTGTATATATGCGAATTCGGGCGTTCTGGCGAAAACTACATGGTCCGCGTCAAGGATACGATGAACTCGGATGACGAACTCATCCGTCACTTAATGAATTGATCGGTTCTCTGGCTTCTGGGCTGCAAAGGCAGTTTGAGGCAAGTTTCAACTGGAATAGTGATTTCATGGCAACGAAGAAAACACAGCAGAACAGTGACCTCTCCCTGGATATGCCGGGCAGCGAAGCCGATCTCGACCAGGCGATCGACGATCTGCGCGGCGTGCTGAAGAAGGACGCCGATGGCGACCTGTCGCAGTTTGGCGGTGAGCTGGAGAATGACGACTTCGCGGCAGGAACGGATCTGGCCGCCTTCGGCGGCGAGATTTCGGATTCCCCTTTCGGCGGCGATGATTTCGGCGGCGATTTCGGCGCAGGCAATGCCAGCCCGGCTGCAGGCATGGATTTCGGCGGCAGCTCTTCGTTCGAGGCGTCCTCGGCGCCGCTCGGCAGCGCGCTGACCTCGAACTTCGAGCTGATCATGGACATTCCGATCGATGTCCAGATCATGCTCGGCACCAGCCGGATGCAGGTCTCCAGCCTGATGAATCTCAATGAAGGAGCGACGATCGCTCTCGACAAGAAAATCGGCGAACCCGTTGAGATCATGGTGAACGGCCGCAGGATTGCACGCGGCGAGATTACAGTTCTTGATAACGACGACACCCGATTCGGCGTGAAGCTGATAGAAGTTTTGAGTACGAAAAAAGCCTGATCCCTGTGGGGACGGAGAGGTTAGACCATGATGGACTTTGACGATTTCGGCGGCGCGCTAGCCGGGAAACCGTTGACCCAGGCTGAAAAGGCGGCGGCGGTCCTTCTCGCCATGGGAAAGGGTGTCGCCGGCCGGCTGTTGAAATATTTCACTCAGGCCGAGCTGCAGACCATTATCGCATCTGCCCAGTCGCTGCGCGCCATTCCGCCGGACGAGCTCCTGTCCCTCGTCTCCGAGTTCGAGGACCTCTTTACCGAGGGCGCCGGACTGATGGACAATGCCAAAGCAATCGAAGCCATTCTGGAAGAAGGCCTGACCCCCGACGAGGTGGACAGCCTGCTCGGCCGCCGCACGGCCTTCCAGGCCTACGAGACCTCGATCTGGGATCGCCTCAGCGAAGCCGAGCCGGCATTCGTCGCACAGTTCCTGCTGCGCGAACATCCGCAGACCGTCGCCTATATTCTGTCGATGATGCCCTCCGCCTTCGGCGCCAAGGTGCTGCT
The DNA here is from genome assembly GCF_030182485.1 of Rhizobium atlanticum. Classification (NCBI taxonomy): domain Bacteria; kingdom Pseudomonadati; phylum Pseudomonadota; class Alphaproteobacteria; order Hyphomicrobiales; family Rhizobiaceae; genus Rhizobium; species Rhizobium atlanticum. Next base: position 154,482 of record NZ_JAQJCJ010000008.1, on the reverse strand, counting down.
GCAGCTCCCCGACAACCGCCGCGCCGACATCATGAACCGGACGGTCAATATGAAGGCCGTCAGCCCGAAGGCGGCGCAGATCATCGAGAACCAGGTGATGACGCTGCTTGCCGAAATCGAGGCAGAGCGCAACGCTGCCGGCTCGACGAAGGTCGCCGATCTCATGAACGAGCTCGACAAGCCGCAGGTCGACACGCTGCTCACCTCGCTCGAATCGATCAGCCGCGAATCGGTCAACAAGGTTCGGCCGAAGATCTTCCTCTTCGAGGACCTCATGTACATGCCGCAGCGCAGCCGCGTCCTGCTGCTCAACGATATTTCGACCGACGTGCTCACCGTCTCGTTGCGCGGCTCGCCGGCCGACATCCGCGAATCGGTTCTGTCCGCCATCAGTCCGCGCCAGCGCCGTATGATCGAATCGGATCTGCAGAGCGGCATGGGCGGCGTCAACCCGCGCGAGATCGCCATTGCGCGCCGCGCCGTGGCGCAGGAGGCGATTCGCCTGGCCAACTCAGGCCAGATCGAGCTCAAGGAGAAGGAAGGCGAAGCTTCGGCCGCCGCATGAGCTTCTGAGACTGTTGACAAATCCGGCCGACAAACAGGCCGTTGTTGATCGCCGCGCCTCAGGCGACTACCCTTCATCGATCGGCCGCATTCTATGGCGTGTCGCAGAGCACTCGGTTTCTGCGGCGCGCTTTGGGTTTTTGCTTTGACGCATCTCGTCATCCCAGAATCGCTGCCCGGTTCGGGGTGGCACGCATGAGCTGCGGCCTGTTTTTTTGACGGAGGGCCGCGACTTGGCAGATGATGACAAGGACAGCAAAACAGAAGCCCCGACCGCGAAGAAGCGAACCGACGCCGCGGAAAAAGGCAATGTGCCGTTTTCGCGCGAGCTGTCGATCTTCGCGACCATCCTCGCCACTTTCATCTATCTGGTGTTCTTCCTTCCCGACAGCGTCGGCCGCATGGGCGAAACGCTGCGCGACATTTTCGAGCAGCCCGACCAATGGAAAATCGAGACGGGCCCGGACATTCTGGCGCTCTTCGTCCGGCTCGGCTGGTCGAGCGCGGCGCTGCTGGCACCCGCCCTCATCCTGTTCATGGTCTTCGGCATCGCCTCCTCGATCTTCCAGAACCTGCCGACGCCTGTGCTCGAACGGATCAGGCCGCAAGCCTCGCGCATCTCTCCGGTGAAGGGCTGGTCACGGCTCTTCAGCCTGCCCGGCCTCGTCGAGTTCGGAAAGTCGCTGTTCAAGGTCGTCGTCGTCGGGGTCGTCCTGTTCTTCGTGCTCAGGAGCGAATATTTCGGCTCGATTGATGCCATGTTCTCCGATCCGCAGACAATCCTCGTGCGAATGATGACGGCGATGCGCAAGATCATCATCGTCATGCTGATCGCTACCGCGATCGTGGCGATCGCCGACCTTTTCTGGACGCGCCATCACTGGTTCACCGAGCTCAAGATGACGCGCCACGAGGTGAAGGAAGAAAACAAGCAGGCGCAGGGCGATCCCTTTGTCAAAAGCCGCCAGCGCTCGCTGATGCGCGACCGCGCCCGCCGGCGCATGATCGCCAACGTGCACCGCGCCACGCTTGTCATCGCCAACCCGACGCACTACGCCGTGGCGCTGCGCTATGCGCGTGAAGAGAACGACGCGCCGGTCGTTCTGGCAAAGGGCCAGGACCTGATTGCGCTCAAAATCAGGGAGATTGCCGAGCAGAACGGCATCCCGGTGTTCGAGGACCCACCGCTCGCGCGCTCCATGTTTGCGCAAGTCTCGGTCGATAGTGTCATACCGTCAGTCTTCTATAAGGCCGTTGCGGAGCTCATACACAGGGTCTACGCCGCAGACGCCAAGAACAAACGGGTAAGATAAGCCGAATGAAAAAATGCCCTCACTCTGCCCAGCGTGAAAAGATCCTCGCAGAGGCGATCAGCCCGGTCGCCACCGAACTGCGCCTTCTGGATGCCTCTGACCTCATTTCACTGCTGCGCTTCGAGTATTACGGCAATCTGGCCGATCTCGTCGCTTCGGCGGCGGAGCTTTTCTTTCATCCCGGCACCGTCAATTTCGGCCTTGGCGGAAATTATACGCTGGAATGGGGCGGCAAGCCGGAAGTCGTTCTCGACCTGGAAATCAAGCCGCGCGGCGTCACCGTCTATGCCCAGCTCGCCCTTGCCGACAATCATGCCGGCATTGAAATCAACCACATCGCCTTCGAAGATCCCTCATCCGATCCCGACGAGAATACAGCCTTTCTGGAAAAGAGCCTTCGGCAATCCCGCTACAGCGTGAAACCGCCGCGCGCGCTCGCCAGCTGATTTGCCTCAATGCATTTTCGCCGTCCCTGAAGTGAGTGTCCCCCCGGTTCAGCTGATGTAGCCGAGCCGGATCGCCTTGGCGATCGCCTGGATGCGATTGACGGAATCGAGCTTGATGGTCGCCGAGCCGAGATAGGCATTGACGGTGTGTACGGACAGGCCGAGTTTTTCGGCGATCTCTTCGCTGATACGGCCATCGCCGGCGAGCTGGAGACAGGCGACTTCGCGTTCGCTCAGCGCTTCGGCGGCCGCCGAGCGGCGTTCGTCCAGCGAGAGCAGATCCATCATCACGTGGCAGCAGCGGCCGTGCAGCTCGACGATCGTATCGCTGGCAGGATCGATATCATCGCCGGTGAAAAGGATGAAGCCATTGCCGACAGCGCCGAGTCGCACCGGGAAGGCGAGGCCGGAAAAAGGCAGAATTCCATCCTTCAGGCGCGTCATGAAGGGCGAGAAATCCGCCGGACCGGGGGCCGCCCTGTCATGAGCGCCGGCCCATGAAAGCGGCAGCAGCGACTTTTCGATATGGTCGAGAAGAATATCGCCATAGGCGTCCGTGAGAGCCTTGCCAAAACCGGTATTCGAAGGGCCCCAATTCTCGAGCTCGCAGACAAGCCGCTGCTTTGCCGGTAGTCCCGAGCCGCTGACACGGTAGATCGCGAAGCCCTGAGCGTCAGCGAGCTTCTGCATCGCAATCAGCCGGGGAAAAAGATCCGAACGGCTGGAAATCCTGTTCATCCGCACCATGCGCAGCGGATCGGCGCCGTTCATCGCCCTGCTTGATGGATGTCCCATGGATTCCCCTATACGAGATTGTTGCGGACCGCGAAGGCAATGGCCTCCGACCGTGTCTTGGTCGCCGTCTTGCGCATCACGCTGGTGATGTAGTTGTTGATGGTATTACGAGATATTCCGAGAATCATCGCAATCTCGTCGCTGGTCTTGCCCTCGGCGATCCAGAAAAGGCATTCCAGCTCGCGGTCAGTCAGTTCGAAATCGCGATCGTTCCTTGCGCCGCCGCAGCGAAGGAAGCTCGCGACATAGCCGGCAAGCAGTCCCACATCCCGCAGGCGCTCCGGCGACAGGATGAAGCCTTCGCCGAACAGGAACATCATGGCGAGCCGCGAGCGGCCGACATTGAAGGTCAATGAGCAATACTGGCGGCTGGCGCCATCAGGCGCATCGGCGTGATCTGGCAGAAGAGCGAAGCTCGGCTGGAAAACCTGCATGCATTTTTCCAGCTCGGTCGAACGGGCATAGCCGCCGACCAGATCGTTGGCGATATCCTTGACCAGATCGAACGGCCAGTCAGACGATACGATGAAATCGAGGCCGCTTTCCTGGATAAGATCACAGCGCGCCAGAAGATAGTGCGAGGCACCCACATAGTCCGTCAGCGCACGCAGACCGGACTGCAATCTACCAGTGTCGGCGACACCGTGCAGGCGCCGAATCAGCTCGTCGCGCGGCAAGAGAGCCGGCGCCACCACGCTCGCGAAATTCGCCATTTGCCTCTCGCCTTTGCTCGCCTGAGATATCGTCATATCCATTGGCAATTTCCTGGGGCTGAGGAACGATCAAACTCGGTGCAGCAGCATTTTTTTTGTAAAGGATTCAATTCAAGCTCCGCTCGAATCCCATTTCGAATCACTCAAGGGTAAGCCAGCCGGTGTAAATCACCATCTCCGACTTCTAGGGATTTACTTTCGCTGCTGCTCATGCCGTGATTCGAGGACGACTCGCGCCCCTCAGAATACTGGAAAGGGTAAGATGATTCTGGCTGTACCGCAACTTCATTCGCGTTTTACGCGAGTGATCCTCAACAGTTTTGTCCAAATTTCTTGAGGCGATTGGATCTATTCCCCAATTCGACACCCGCGGCCAAATACAGACTGGGTAACGAGATATCAGCTCTCTTGCGGGCGACCGATAACAATCCTGCTCAGGTAGTGAAAAGCCTGAATAACACTAAAAAGGCCGGGTTGCCCCGGCCTCCTTTTATGCTGCGTCGTCGATCGCCCATTTCCTGAGGATTTTGGCGGCGCGCTCCTCGTTGATTTCCACCATGCGGGCAAGCTTGCGTTCCGGGCCCTCCTTGACGCGGCGGTTGAAGTTACCATCGTCGTCGCCGAGGCTGAGCAGATCCTCGGTGCTGTCGAAGCCGAAATCGGAGCCGAAGCCATCCATGAGGGCGCCTCCAGGGGCGCCGGCCGCGGGCGCGAAGTCCGGAAGTTCGAGGCCAGCTGCTTCCGGCGTTGCGTCGCCAAGCACCGAGCCCACGCCGTTGCCGCTGACGCTGCGTACTAGCGGCCGCAGGCCCATCCAAACCACTACGAAGGCGACCGCTACGAAGGCCAGCGAGTTGATGATGCCGGCCAGGTTGCGGCTCAGCATATCCATGACGCGGACACCGCCGGTGGCGTCTTCCAGCAGCTGATTTTCGAGGAAATCCATCGCCGTGACGGTGACGACATCACCACGCTTGGCGTCGATGCCGGCCGCCGAAGCGACGATCTTCTGCATTTCAGCGATATAGGCATCGATCTTGGCCTGGTCGGCGGGCTCGCCGACCATCTTGGCGATGCGGCCTTTGTTGACCACGACGGCGATCGAAAGCTTCTCGACCTGATAGCTGTTGCGGGTCGTGGCCGTCGTCTTGCTGTTGATTTCGTAGTTGGTCTGCTCTTCGCGCTTGTCGGACTTGTCCTGAGATTCCGGACCGCTTGAGCCGCCGGCATCAGGGGCCGCCTGGGGAATGTTCTGTTCGACGGTCGTCGCGTTGTCGGACTGCCTCTGCTGCGACTGCTGGGCTTCCTTCGTAGAACGGACGGAGCGTTCGACCTTGGATTCGGGATCGTAGACCGTCTCCTGAATCTGCTGAGCATCGGTGTTGAGGTCGGCGGTGACGCTGGAGCGGAAGTTATCCATGCCGAGGAAGGGCGCTAAGGCCTTGTCGATGTTGGATTCGACTTCCTGCTGAACGTTCTGGACGATATTGAGCGAGCGGTTCAGCGAGCTATTGCTCGCCTCGTCGCCGGACGCGAGAAGCTGGCCGGCAGAATCAAGAATCGTGACGTCATCGACATCAAGCCCCGGCACGGCCGAGGCGACGAGGTGACGGATCGAGGTCGCGGCGCCGCGCCCGGTGGCGGCGCTGGCGCGAATCATCACGGAGGCGGTCGGTTTCTGCTCCGCCTTCCGGAAGTTTCCGACTTCGGGCATGACGATATGGACGCGCGCCGCCGTTATGCCCGAGATCGACTGGATGGTGCGTGCGATTTCGCCTTCCAGCGCTCGAACCCGCGTCACTTCCTGCATGAAGGAGGTCAGGCCGAGGGAGCCAACATTGTCGAAGAGTTCATAGCCGGCATTGGCGCTGTTCGGCAGGCCGCGCTCGGCAAGCATCAGGCGGGCCTTGCCCGTCATACCGGCGGGAACGGTGATGCTGGAACCGTCCGTGCCGACCTGGAAATTGATGTTGGCTTCGGCAAGCGCCATGCTGATCTGGTTGAGATCGGGAGCGTCGAGACCGACGTAAAGCGTTTCTTGGGCCGGTTTGTTGACGAAAAGGGCAGCGGCAAGGATGATTGCGATGGAAACGGCGCCGACGCCCCCCAGAATCATCAGGCGCGTCCGGCCCAGGGCACCAAAGTTCTTAAATATCTGAACTAATTGATTTAACAGATTCATTCTGTTCTCGCACGATCCGTCAAAGACAAAGCAGGCTTATTGCCTCACCTGACCAATAATCGGCGAAACTTGTGCGAGCGTTTCGTGAGGAGCGCGCGGGAGCGAAAGGCTGATGCATGTCGCGCAGCGATTTTGCGAGAACGACGTGCGTGAAAAGAGGACCTGAGGCGCGAGAGGCGGCGTGGAACCGCGCGCTTCAGAAGAAGTCGAAGTCGCCGGCGGCTTTGCTCAGCGGCTGAGAATGACCGTGGCGCGTGGAGCCGCCCAGCGCCTTCTGCATTTCCGCCAGCTTGACGAGGCTGAGCGCGGTGGCGACGTCGACCGTCCAGCCGAGCGGGATTTCGCCGGTGATGGTGTCGATGAATTCGGCAAGGCCGCGTGACTTCTGCACGGCCAGATCGATGCCCTGCATGACCTTCATGGCGTCCGGCGAGTTCAGAATTTCAGCGCCGCCGAGCTCGAGTAGCTGCGGTTCGATGCGCTCGATCAGGTAGGCCACATCGTGGAGTTCCGAAACGATGCGCATCAGGATGTCGCTCAGCGCTTCGACAGGCGCGGGCGGCTCCATCACCGGAGTAAATGTCATATGAAAATCCTCGCCATCAAAAAAATTCGATACTGGTTTCGGCGGGCTTCTGCGGAGCGGCGGGACGCTGCTGCTCGAGAGCGACGGTTCTCTGCGTTTCGGCGCCGGTCAAGGGGTATTGCCGGGCACGACCGGAGACCGGCCAATATTCGAGCTTGCGCCCATGCTCTCCGCCGGTGGAGGAGCCGACCACCGGAATGCCTTCATCCCTCAGGAACTGCATGGCGAAGGCCGCATTCTGCTCACCGACGTTGGAGAACGTCGAGATCGTCTTTGCGCCGCCGAAGATCTTTGCCTCCAGCCGGTCGCGCCGGGCGCCCTGCTTCAGGAGACCGTTGATCAGCAGTTCCATCAGATGCACGCCATAGCGTGTGGCATCGCCGCCTGATGTCGGCGACGTCGCCGAACCGGGCAGCAGAAAGTGGTTCATGCCGCCGATGCCGGCGACGGGATCTCTGAGGCACGCAGCCACGCACGAGCCGAGAATGGTCGAGAGAACCGCATTCGGATCGCTCAGAACCTTGTACTCGCCCTGAATGATGTGCACGCGGCGGGCTGCCCCCTCAGTGATCATTTCAAAGCTCCAAACACGGCTTCGATGGCCGCTTTCATCTTCTCGATCGTAAACGGCTTGGCGAGCACGTTGTTGGCGCCGAGCTGGGCCGCCCTCTGTACCAGCGCGCGATCGCCCTGGGCGGTGAGGATGATGAAGGCCGCCTTCTTGGTGTTCGGGTTGGTGCGCACGGCCTGGAGGAAGCCGATGCCATCCATCTTCGGCATGTTGAAATCGGAGATCACGAGGTGGTGCGGCTGCTCGGTCATGATTTTCATGCCCTGCTCGCCGTCGCCAGCGGATGTGATCTGCTTGAAACCGAGCTGGGTCAGCGCGTCGCTGAGCAGCAACCGGCTCGTTACCTGATCGTCGACGATCAGAACTTTGATTTTCTCCGCGATCGACATTTATTCGGTCCCTTCCTTTCGGGCGGCTGTCAATTTCAGTATTTCTTCACCGATGGCAGTCAGTGGCAGCTGCTGCTCGACGGCGCCAAGTTCGTGAGCAACCCTTGGCATTCCGTAAACGACGCAGGTTTTTTCGTTCTGGCCGAGCGTTCTGGCGCCCGCGTGGCGCATTTTCAACAATCCGGCGGCGCCATCGCGGCCCATTCCGGTCAGAATCACGCCGACGGCGTTGCGGCCTGCGAGTTCTGCGACCGAATCAAAGAGCACGTCCACGGACGGGCGGTGACCGTTGACAGGCGCCCGGTCGACTAGACGGCAGCACGGGGCAGAGCCGCCGCTGACCTGGAGATGACGTTCGCCGCCCGGCGCCAGATAGATCTTGCCGATCTCGAGGCGGGCGCCGTCGGTCGCTTCCTGCACCACCGGCGCGCAGAGACGGTTCAGCCGTTCTGCGAAACTCTTGGTGAAGGTCGGCGGCATATGCTGGGTGATGACGGTCGGCGGGCAATTTGCCGGGAATTTCTGCAGTACTGCGATCAGCGCCTCGACGCCGCCTGTGGACGAGCCGATCGCGACGATCTTGCGGCCGACGCGAAAATCGGCCACGGAAGGAGGGGGCGCGACGGCGGCCGCCGGTTGGGAAAACTGACGCTGCGTGCGCGCGGCCGCCTTGACCTTCTCGGCAAGATCGCCGAACGGCCTGGGTTCGCCGGGGCCCGGTTTGCCGACGCAATCGAAGGCGCCGATCTCAAGCGCCGCAAGCGTCGCTTCGGCGCCGCGATGCGTCATCGTCGAGACCATGATCACCGGCATCGGCCGCAGCGTCATGATCTTTTCTAGGAAATCGAGGCCGTTCATATTCGGCATCTCGATGTCGAGCGTTACGACGTCGGGGTTCAACCGTTTGATCGCCTCGCGTGCTTCCAGCGCGTCGCCGGCCTGGCCGATGACACTGACTTCCGGGTCGGAGCTCAGCACTGCGGTAATCAGACCCCGCATGGTCGGCGAGTCGTCGACAACGAGAACTCTTGCCGGAGCGCTCATGCCTTCCTCCCGAGACCCTTGGTCGTGTAGCGATAGGTCGTGATGCCGATATTGTCGAAGACGTGCTTCGCCTCACCGGAGACGCGCTCGGAATGGCCGATATAGAGGTGGCCGCCTTCCGGCAGCAGGCCGGCGAAACGTTGCCAGATCTTCATCTGGGTCGGCTCGTCGAAATAGATGACGACGTTGCGGCAGAAGATGACGTCGAACTTGCCCTTGAACGGCCATTGCGCCATCAGGTTCAGTTCGTTGTAGGTGATCAGCCGCTTGACGCGGTCGTCCACCTGGAACTTGCGGCGGCCCTGCACCTCGACTTCGCTAAACCATTGCTTGCGCATGGCTGGCGAGACGGTTTCGAGCGCACTCTCGTCGTAAGCGCCGGCCCGGGCGATGGCGAGGATTTTCGGATCGATGTCGGTCGCCAGGATCTTAAAGTCGTAGTCGGCGACATTCGGCATCAGCGATAAAACGGTCAGCGCGATCGAATAGGGTTCCTGTCCGTCGGAGGAAGCGGCCGACCAGATGCGCACCCTGCCGCCCGATCTCGCCCGCTGCAGAAGTTCCGGCAGAACATGGTCGCGCAGGTGCTCAAAATGATGGTTTTCGCGGAAGAAGCGAGTGAAGTTGGTCGTCAGATGCGAGAGCATTTCGCGGCGCGCCACGGCGCCGGCCGGCGAAGCGACAAGGTCGCAATAGTCACGGAAACCCGACAGACCAAGATTGCGGATATGCTTGGACAGACGCGAATAGACGAGCGAGGCCTTCGTCTCATTGAGGAAGATGCCGGCATCCGAGTAGATCATGGCGGCGATTTCCGTGAGGTCGCGGCGCGTCAACGGATATTCTCCGTTAGCCAGCACCTCATCGGCTCCCTGCCTCTGATCTTTTGCACCCATTGCACTCATGCGGCTTCGCTTTCGGTCTCGGAAAAGAGGGCTTCAAGTTCGATCAGGCAGATCATGCGCTTGTCGATGGCAAGAATGCCCCGGGCAAATTGGCGCTCGAGGTCGGAAGAGATTTCGGGCGTCGGCTGAATGATCTCGTCGGTGACCGTCAGAATGTCGGAGACGGCGTCGACCAGGAGGCCGACGACTTTGCGGCGGACCTGGGCAACGATGATGACATGACGGGCTGTGGGATCGGCGGGCTTCATGCCGAGACGAGCGGCAAGATCAATGATCGGCAGCACCGCGCCGCGCAGGTTGATGACCCCCAGCATATACGCAGGCGAGTGCGGCATCGCGGTCGCCGGGGTCCAGCCCCGGATTTCGCGGACCGACATGATGTTCACGCAAAATTCCTGATCTCCGATGCGGAACGCGATCAGCTCGCGATCCCCCTGGTTCAGACTTTTTACAGCGTACGACATTCCCTTACCCTACCGCTGCTAACGACATTTCCGCTTTGAGCGACTGGCCGCGCGAGGCGCCGACAACCGCGTCGACATCTAGGATGAGAGCCACGCGGCCGTCGCCGAGAATGGTGGCGGCGGCGATGCCGGGCACATGAGTGTAGTTCGCTTCCAGGCTCTTGATGACCACCTGGCGCTGACCCTGGATAGCATCGACCATCAGGGCGCGCTGACCGCCGCCTTCCGATTCCACCAGCAACGCCACGCCCTCAACGGGGTTGGCCTGCGTCGCGCGGAAGTTCAGGATGCGACCAACATCGACCAGTGGGCAGAATGAGTTGCGGATCGAGATCAGCCGGTGGTTCGCGCCGAAGGAGTGAATCGCGGATGCTTCCGGCTGCAGGGTTTCGACGATCGCGGTCAGCGGCACGACCAGCGTCTGGCCGGCGACGGTGACCACCATACCGTCGAGAACGGCAAGGGTCAGCGGCAGGCTCATGGTGAAGACCGAGCCGTGGCCCGGCTTGGAGGTGATGTTGATGCGGCCGCCGAGCGCCTGGATCGAGCGCTTGACGACATCCATACCGACGCCGCGGCCCGATATGTCGGAGATCTTGTCGGCGGTGGAGAAGCCCGGCAGGAAGATCAGATTGTCGATTTCCTCGTCCGACAGGTTGGCGTCGGCCGGGATGAGATCGTTGTCGATCGCTTTCTGGCGAACCTTCTCGCGGTTGATGCCGGCGCCGTCGTCGGCAAGCTCAATCAGGATGCGTCCCGAACGGTGCTTGGCGGTGAGGCGAACCGTACCTTCGGTGTTCTTGCCGGCGGCCGCGCGCTTTTCTGGCGTTTCGATGCCGTGGTCGACGGCATTGCGGATCATGTGGGTCAGCGGCTCGGCGAGCTTGTCGATAACCGTCTTGTCGACTTCAGTGTTCTCACCTTCGGTGATCAGGCGGATCGACTTGCCGGTCATGTCGGCGATTTCGCGGACGATACGCGACATGCGCTGGAAGACCGGCTTGACCGGCTGCGCGCGGATCGCCATGACCGAGTCCTGGATCTCGCGGGTGAGCTGCTGCAGCTCCTCGAGACCCATGTTGATCGAAGACGTGCCTGTCGTGTCGTTCTCGATGACGCTCTGCGACAGCATCGCTTGGTTGATGACCAATTCGCCGACCAGGTTGATGAGGCGGTCGACGCGATCGAGATCGACGCGGATTGTCTGGCCGGCGCCGGCGGCGTTGTTCTGGGCGGCGGCATTGGCCGCGGCGGCTGCGGCGGCGGCCGATTCCTTCTTCTCGACGCGGACGGCGGCTGCCGCCATTTGCGTGATGTTGGAAGCGGTCTCGGCGGCGGCGACGGCAGCGGCCGTGGCTTCGGACCGTGCAGCGGAAGCACTCTCAGTTGCCTCGGTCTCGTCGAGGATCGACAGGTCGAAGGGAACCGGCACCATCGGCAGTTCCTCGTTGCTCGAAGCGGCGTCAACTGTCTCCTCGACCGGCTTGACCGTCAGCTCGCAATCCCACTCGGCGAATTCGAAGACGGCGCGGATGGCATCCTCGCCCTTGTCGGTCTTGAGTGTGACGTTCCAGAAGAAATAGGCAGCCTCCGGATCGAGCTCCTCGAGACCCGGCAGCTCATTCATATTGCAGTAGATCGTCATTTCGCCGAGGCGCGAAAGGTCGCGCAGCAGCAGGGTGGCGTCGTTACCCTTCGAATAGAGTTCGTGGCGCGGCTTGAAGGTGATCTCGTAGGCCGGCAGGCCGGTCTCTGCGCCGTCCTCGTCGCCGAAATCGTCGAAGGAAAAGGGGATTGGCTGGAAGCCGCTGTCGTCGGTCGGCTTGGGGGCTGGCGCCGGAGCGGCCGGAGCGGCCTTTGCGGCGGCCTTGGGCGCAGGCGTCTCGGCCGAAGGAGACGGTAGCTCGCCATTGGCCAGAGCCTCCAGCTCCTTAACGAGGCCGCGGCTGCGGCTTTCATCGACGCTGCCGCCGTCGCGCGCAGCATTGGTCAGGTCGGCGAGCACGTCGGCCGACTTCAGCATCACCTTCAGGACGTCCTGGGTCGGCTCGAGCTTGTTGGAACGAACGCAATCGAGAGTGGTCTCGAATACATGGGCGAAGGCAACCAGATCATCAAGGCCGAAGGCGCCGGCGCCCCCCTTGATCGAATGCACGGCACGGAACACCGCATTGACGGTTTCCGGATCGCGATCGCCATCGTTCATTTTCAGAAGACCGGATTCCAGCTCGGCGAGCTGTTCCTCGCACTCCTGGAAAAAGATCTCTTTGATTTCGTTCATATCCATAGGAGCAAATCCTGGGTTTAAGCGGTTACGCGCTCAATTGCATCGATCAGCTTGGCCGGGTCGAAAGGCTTGACGATCCATCCGGTGGCGCCGGCCTGGCGGGCGCGGTTCTTCTTTTCCGCGTCACTTTCGGTGGTCAGGACCAGGATCGGGATCGCCCGATATTTCTCGTTGCGGCGCACACCTTCGATGAAGCCGAACCCGTCGAGGCGCGGCATGTTGATGTCGGTCACGATCACGTCAGGATTGGATTCTTCGAGAACCTCGAGGCCCTCGACGCCGTCTTCCGCCTGGATCGTCTCGAAACCGGCATTGTTCAGCGTCACGAGCAGCATGTTTCGGATGGTGCGGGAATCATCCACGGTAAGAACTTTTTTCTTCATTGCCGAATCTCCTTGGCAAGCAGGTGGTCAATATTGACGCCAACCAGCTGCATGGTTTTGTGAAATGCGTCGGACACCTTGGAGAAGGTGAACGGCTGCTTGTCCTGCTCCCAGGTCTTCTCGGCGGACATCAGGACCTGAGCGCAAAGAGCCCCGATCCGCTCGACGCCCGATGCGTCGATCGAAAGACCGCTGCCCCTGAGGGAGATGAGTTTTTCACGCAAGGCGGAAGCCTCGTTGAGATCCAGCACCGCTGTCAAATTCAGCGTCTTGCCACTCTTCTTTGCTACCATCAGCTTGTCCTTGTCCCCTTGTCCCCGGCCCGAAAAGATGAGCTGCGGCGATCATCCGATAGGTTAGTAAACATTCCGCCCACCTCTGACGCTCGCGAGCGCCTGCGGAAGGCCAAAATCGTCATTTTCATATTCGTCTTCGACCGCGGGACGGCCGGCCGCTTCGATCGTGCGGGACGGCGCAGCGCGAACCGAGCCCAAGCCCCCGGAATGCGCATTTTCGCGGGCTATGCGGAATTCGCGAATCGTCTGGCCGAGCTCAAGAATGACGGTATGGAGGTGGTCGGCGCCTTCAGCGGAACGTTCGGCCAAACCGGCGTTGTCCGCCACCTCTGCGCCAAGTCCTTTGACGTCGGCCGCCACGCCGTCGAGGCTTGCGGCATGCTCGCCGGTCCTGGTGGCGATGCCCGATATGGCGGCGTTGATGTCGGTGACCTGCCGCACGATGCTGCCGATCGAGTCCTGCGTTCGTCCGACCATCTGCACGCCGGCGTCGACCTGCGCCTTGGTCGTCGTCACCAGCGTCTTGATCTCGCGGGCGGCGTCGGCCGAGCGCTGGGCAAGCGCACGAACTTCCTGGGCGACGACCGCAAAGCCGCGGCCGGAATCGCCGGCGCGAGCCGCCTCGATGCCGGCATTCAGCGCCAGAAGATTGGTCTGGAAGGCGATCTCGTCGATCGCGCCGATGATCTGGCCGATCTTCTCGGCCGACTGCTCGATATCGGCCATTGCGCTGATCGCGCGGCCGACGACCTCGCCGCTTTGCTCGACCGCAGCGCGGGTAGAGGCGGCCGCCTGTTCGGCGGCGCGGCTGTCGGCGGCGCCGTCGCGCACGCTTCCGGCAATGCCGGCAAGGACAGCGGCGGAAAGCTGCAGCCGCTCGGCCTGGCCAGACGCCGTGCCGGCGAACTGCCGCGACTGGCCGGCAAGCGAAGCGGTCGCCGTCTCGGCCTTATCAGTGCGTTCGGTCATGGCGGCGAATTTTGCCTGGAGGCCATCCAACGCGCCGTTCAGGGCGGCGGCGATCCCGGCATAGGCACCGTCAGCGTCGACAGGCGCGCGCCGCGTCAGGTCGCGGGCGGCGAGGCCTTCGATGACGTCGCCGAATATCCGGGCGATCTCCGCTTCACTTTCGACGCGCTGATCGGCAAGCGCGCGGCTCTGGGCAGCGCGTAGCGCATTGAAGCGGAGCGAAACGGCGATTTCGAGATCGACCATGACGATGCGGATGATCGCAGTCATCAGCTCGGAAATTTCGCGGGCGCGGCGCTTGGCCGAGGGCAGCAAGGGGCGGCCGGCAATCTCTTCGGCGAGGCCGGAAAGAACATGTTCCAGCACGACGCCGTGGCCGGCTACGTGCCAACGCGGGTCGAGGCCCATCTTGCTTTCGGTGTCGGAGAGAACCTTGACGCGTTCGGCATAGAGGCTGTCGAAGCGGGCATCCGTCAGCACGTCCCAATGTGAGGACTGCAGATCATGCAGACGATCGACCTGTCTGTCGCTCTCGAAGTTGCGCGCAGCGTCGGGATAGGACTGGAACCTGTGGAAGAGATCGCGCAGGCCCGCTTTCAGATACGCTTCGAGGGCCGGCCGGTTACGGCGCACCAGTTCGCACTGATCGGCATCGAGACCGGCAAAACGCAGGCGATCACGCAAGCTGCCTGCCTGCGCTCCACGAGCCTGATCTGATGGCATGTCCTGCCTCAACGCCTGTCCCCGACCCACTTTCCAGGCGAATGCCCGGCAAAAAACTTTTGCAGCATTCGATCAACGCAAGCGCGGAGCCGGTCTTCACCACCGGCGACGACCGGCAGGTAAAGCCCCTGATCAGCTATGTTTCGAAGCTGTCTGAAGAGATGGATACCGGATCGACCCGGTACGGCGGTACGGCGTCATGCCTGCTGGGAACGAGCACATCTCCCATTCCGACGTGTAACCCAATGTTTATGGTTAATTCCTTGCCCGAAGGTTAATAAGTCTTTCCAGGAACAGGCTTTTGGAGCAATTCAAGGCAGTTCGCAGGAAATACTTCCGCGGAGTTGCACGGCTGCTACAAGGCACACGCAAGCTCCGTGTTATAGGCCGGTCGACAACCAAGACATGACGTCGACAAGGACAGAGCAATGATTGTTCTCGGATTGGGTTCCTGTTTGATCGCAATGGGCATACTTGCCGCCATCGCCCGCCTCGATTTCCTTGCCGCAAATCGCGACATCGGGATGCTTCGGGTGTTCTGAAGCCTCTCTGGCTTCAAGCCGATCCAATCCCCGTTGGCAGTCCGGTGCCTTTGGTGTAATCGCACTCGCGCCTTTCACGTCAGCGGAACACTCGGTTCATGTCTCCCAGATCTGGTCTTCTCATCGTTCTCGGCTTCACGCTCTGGCGCGTCATCACGCTGTATTTCGATGCCACAGACCTGTTTGTCGACGAAGCACAGTACTGGTTCTGGTCGCAGAATCTCGATCTCGGCTACTATTCAAAACCGCCGATGATCGCCTGGGTGATCCGGGCGATGACGGAGCTTTCCGGCTCCAACGCCATCTATTTCATCAGGCTGCCCGGGCCGCTGATCCACATGGTGGCGGCGCTGGTGCTGATGAAGCTGGCAAGGCGCTTCGTCGGGCCGGAGATCGAGGGCTGGACGGGCGCCACCTACATCACGCTTCCCGGCGTGGCGCTCTCTTCGGTTTTCTTCTCGACCGACGTGATCCTGCTGTTCTTCATCGCCGTCGCCCTGCTCGCCTATTTCAGCCTGACGCAGCGGCGCTCTGTGGCACTGGCGCTCGTCATGGGTCTCGCCGTCGGCCTTGCCTTTTTGACGAAATATGCCGTTCTGTTCGTCGTACCAGGCGGCGCGATCGCCCTCCTCCTCATCCCCGCGGCGCGCATCGCTGTCCGGGACTTCATCATCGCGGTCGCGGTTGCCGCTGTCGTCGCCTCGCCGAACCTCTGGTGGAACCTGCAACACGACAATACGACGGTGCGCCACACGCAGGATATCGCCCACTGGAGCGATCTCGGCATCAATCTGCGCCGCGGGCTCGAATTCTTCTCCGCCCAATTCGGCGTCGTCGGGCCGATCATCTTCTTCGCAATGCTGTGGGCGGTCTATCGAATGATCAAGGGCCGAAGCGACGACCGCGAAAAGATGCTGATCTGGCTGTCGATGCCGGTGGTGGTGCTGATCACCCTGCAGGCGACCGTTGCCAAAGCCTATGCCAACTGGGCCGTGACCGCCTTTGTCGCGGGGACCATTCTTGCCGTCTGGCTGCTTTACCGGATGTGGCCGAAGGGGCTGAGGCTGTCGCTCACCATCAACGGCATCGCAAGCCTGTTCTTTCCGCTGGCGACCATCTTTCCGCAGCAATTGCTGCTGCCGAACGGCGACGAATTGATGAAGCGCTATCTCGGGCGCGCCGAGGTTAGCCGCGAGGCGGGAGCCCTTGCAGCTCAGGCGGGCACCGACATCATCGTCACCGACAACCGCGACATGGTCGCTGATCTCTTCTATACGCTGCGGGATGCATCTTACAGAATCTATGCGCGCGCACCCGCAGGCCTGCCGGAGAGCTATTATGAGCAGGAATTCGCCCTGCCCGCCGACATCGCCGGGAAGGTGCTTTTCCTGACGGACACGCCGCTAACCTGCGCCACTGAAACGCCCGAGCTGCTGAAGAGCTGGCTGCCTGCCGCAGGCTACTACAAGCGAAAGACGCTTTACATTTACAAGGTTTCTGCCGCGTGCCTGGCGCCCTGAGGGCTTCAGCCTGTTCGATTGGGCAGGCAGAGGCCGGTGCCGGCGCCTTCTATCTCAACGAACCTGACGCCGCCTTCCTCGAAGGCGAGGCGCAACTGCGCTTCGGTCGCACGGTGGATATCGTGGTGGCGTCCCTCGTAATCGCGGATGGTGCTGCGCGAGACGGCCGCCTTCTCGGCGAGCTCGTTCTGGGTCCAGTCGAGCAGACCGCGTGCAGCCCGGCAGAGAGCGGGGGTCAGAATTGTTTCTCTCGCGCCTTGACCCATGATCTCAAAGTACCCATATTGGTTGATATAGATCATATATGTCATAATACGAACGAAATTTCCAGATCGGGAGAAGCGATGCCGCACGATACGCCCTTGATTTCGACAATCGTCGGCGGCCTGGTGCTGGCTTTCATCTTCGGCGCGCTTGCTCATCGGCTGCGCATGCCGCCGCTCGTCGGCTATCTGATTGCCGGTGTGCTGGTGGGGCCACATACTCCGGGTTACGTGGCCGATCAGAGCCTCGCGCCGGAGCTTGCCGAAATCGGCGTCATCCTGCTGATGTTCGGCGTCGGGCTGCATTTCTCCCTCAAGGACCTGCTGTCGGTGCGCGGCATCGCGCTGCCTGGCGCGGTCGTGCAGATCGGTTTTGCCACCTTGCTCGGCTGGGGCCTCGGTGCATTGATGGGCTGGCCGACCGGCGGCAGCCTGGTTTTCGGCCTGGCGCTTTCAGTTGCCTCTACCGTCGTGCTCCTCAAGGCTCTGCAGGAGCGCCGGCTCATAGAGACGGAGCGCGGCAGAATCGCCGTCGGCTGGCTGATCGTCGAAGACCTCGCCATGGTGCTGGCGCTGGTGCTGATCCCGGCTGCAGCCAGCATCGGCGGCGACGGCCATGGTCCCGTCGAGCCGCTGTCGGCGGGGCTGAACAGCCTGTTCGGCCTCGATCTCGGCATCGGCGGCATGATCGCCATGACGCTGGTCAAGGTGGCACTCTTCGTGGCTCTGATGCTCGTCTTCGGCCGCAAGCTCATTCCCTGGACGATGCATCGCATTGCCCATGCCGGCTCGCGCGAGCTCTTCCGGCTCGGTGTGTTGGCCATCGCCCTCGGCGTCGCCTTCGGCGCGGCCAAACTCTTCGGCGTGTCCCTGGCGCTTGGCGCCTTCTTTGCCGGCATGGTGCTTGCCGAAAGCGAGCTCAGCCACCGCGCAGCCCAGGAAAGCCTGCCGCTGCGCGACGCCTTCGCAGTGCTCTTCTTCGTCTCGGTCGGCATGCTGTTCGATCCGAACATCCTGATCGACAGACCGCTGCCGATCCTCGCCACCGTCTTCATCATCGTCATCGGCAAATCCGTCGCCGCCTTTCTGATCGTGCTCGCCTTCAAGAAGCCGCCCGGCACGGCGCTGACGATTTCGGCAAGCCTCGGTCAGATCGGCGAGTTCTCCTTCATTCTCGCCGCTCTCGGCGTCGAGCTCGGGCTTTTGCCGGAGGAGGGCCGCGACCTGATCCTTGCCGGCGCCATCATCTCGATCATCGTCAATCCACTGCTGTTCTTCCTCTGCGACCGCGCGCGGCCTCTTCTCGAAGGTGCAAGGCGCGAGGAAACCGTGGCCGAGCCGGCTTCCGCCGCCGATGTGGGTGCCGTTCAGGAACAGGCGCCGCCCGAGGACGACGACGTGCGTCCGACCGCGCTTACCGGCCACGCAATCCTCATCGGTTACGGCCGAGTCGGCAGGATCGTCGGACAGAATCTCAAATCGTCAGGCACGCCCTTCCTCGTCATCGAGGATTCCGACAAGCGCATAGGCGAATTGAAAGCGCAGGGGATCGAAGCCTACATGGGCAATGCAGTGGCGCGGGAAACGCTCGATCTCGCCAATCTTTCGTCTGCACGCAGCCTCGCCATCGCCATTCCGAACGCCTTCGAGGCCTGCCGCATCGCCGAGCAGGCGCGCAGCCTCAATCCCTCGATCCTTATCGTCGCCCGCGCCCATTCCGACGCCGAGGTCGACGAGTTGAAACAATACGGCGCCGACACCGTCATCATGGGCGAACGCGAAATCGCCCTTGGCATGGTTGACCGGCTCGCTCAAGTGCATCATGAGAGTGTTTCCTATGAAGACAGGCAGGAGCCTGCTACAATCATCCCGACGGGCACTGCTCCGCCGGAACGACAGTGAGAGATTGGCGCGCTTTTGAGCCGATACGGGAGTGACATCGCCGGAACGGAGGAGATGGAGCTGGACCAGCACCGTCTGACGAGCCGTATCGCCTTTTCCCTCCTCTTCGCCATTCTTGCCTATATCGGCCTGCTTTTCGGCGGCAATCTCATCATTGCGCCGGCGACCGCCGTCAATACGCTTTCCTCTTCCGGCCGCGATCCGCAGCCGCCGCAACTGAGCGCGCGCGATGCCGTGCGCGGCGTGCTTGCCGCCGAGCGCAGGCTTGCGCCGAAACAGACCGCCTACGACGCCGGACCGCCGGCCCTTGCCGCCGCCCCTGCTGTCGACTTTACCGGCTGGGACATGGCCGCTCCTCTTGCGGCATTCGAGCCTCCGCTTCATCAGGCAGTTTCCAGGACCCATCAGGCGCGCGCGCCCCCGATCATCGCCTGAGGCCTGCGCCGAGCGGCGCATCCGACCATTGACGACATGCCGCCAGCGCCCGGGCGCCGGCCCTCGATTATCTAAGGAATACAACATGCGTAATTCACCATGGCTGGTGTTCACCTATACGGTGATCATCGTGATCGGGCTATTGATCGCCCTGCCGAACGCCCTGCCGCAATCCGTGCTCCAGCGAATTCCGGCCTGGCTGCCGCATGAGCAGGTGTCGCTCGGCCTCGACCTTCGCGGCGGTTCGCACCTCGTTCTGGAGGTCGACGAAGCCGATCTGACCAAGGAGCGGCTGCAATCGCTGCTGCAGGACGCCCGCCGCGTCCTGCGCGAAAAGGGCATCCAGCCCAAGGCCGTCGTGCGCAGCCAGAACCAGATCGTCGTGACGCTCGCCGATGCCGCGCAGAGCGACGCGGCAGTCACCGATCTTAAGACGCTTGCCAACCCGATCAGCACCGGCCTCAGCGCCGGTCAGGCGGATCTCAACGTCACCGCAAACGGAGCGACCATCACCGTCGGCTTCTCGCCGGCCGGCATCTCCGCCAATGTCGACAACGCCGTCCAGCAGAGCCTTGAAGTCATCCGCCAGCGTGTCGACCAGGTCGGCGTCTCCGAGCCGACCATCCAGCGCATCGGCGGCAACCGCGTGCTCGTCCAGCTTCCCGGGGCGCAAGATCCGTCGCGCCTGCGCGAACTTCTCGGCTCCACGGCAAAGATGTCCTTCCACATGCTGGCGCCGAACAATCAGCCCGGCCCCGGCGTCACCATGCTGCAGGACGACGAAGGCAGATCCTATCCGGTTCTCGACCGTGTCGAAATATCGGGCGACCGCCTATCGGATGCCCGCGTCAGCTTCGATCCTAACACGCGCGAGCCCATCGTCAGCTTCCGCTTCGACAGCGCCGGCGCCACCCGCTTTGCAGAGATCACCCGCCAGAATGTCGGCAATCCCTTTGCCATCGTCCTCGACAACAAGGTGCTGAGCGCCCCCGTTATCCGCGAGCCGATCACCGGCGGCTCCGGCCAGATCTCCGGCAACTTCTCGGCAGACAGCGCCACGACGCTTGCCGCCATGCTTCGCGCCGGCGCCCTGCCCGCCAAGCTGACCGTTATCGAGGAGCGCACGGTCGGCGCCGATCTCGGTGCCGACGCCATCAAGATGGGCATCTATTCCGGCATCGTCGGTTTCGCCCTTGTTGCAGCCTTCATCTTCGTGCTCTACGGCACCTGGGGCATCCTGGCGAACGTGGCGCTGCTGATCCACACGATCCTGACCTTCTCGGCGCTCACGCTGGTCGGCGCGACGCTGACACTGCCCGGCATTGCAGGCGTCGTTCTCGGCATCGGCCTTGCGGTCGATGCGAACGTCCTTATCAATGAACGTATTCGCGAAGAGACCCGCAAGGGCAAGGGTGCCTTTGCCGCTATCGATACAGGCTTCAACCGAGCCTATTCGACCATTATCGACGGCAACATGACGGCCCTGATCGCTGCGGCGATCCTGTTCTGGTTCGGTTCCGGGCCGGTTCGAGGCTTTGCGGTGACCATGGCGCTTGGCCTGATCATCTCGATGTTCACCTCCGTCGCGTTCGTTCGCGTCGCGATGATCGAGATTACCCGCCGCCGCAAGTTCAAGGTGCTGAACATCCGGCCGTTGATCCCTTTCAGCCCGTATGACAAGCACATCCAGTTCATGAAGGCGCGCTTCTTCGGCGTCACCGTTTCGGCGCTGCTTTCGATCGCATCGGTCGTGCTCTTCATCCATCCCGGCCTGAACTACGGCGTCGATTTCCGCGGCGGCATCCAGATGTCGGTCAAGACGAAGGAGGCGGCCGATCTGGCAAAGTTCCGCGAGGGTCTCGATAGTCTCGGCCTCGGCGAAATCACGCTGCAGACCTTCGGCGACAACAACAGCATTCTCGTTCGCGCGCAGCGGCAGGAAGGCGGCGAAGAGGCACAGACGGCGGCGGTGACCAAGCTGAAGGCCGAAGTCGCCAAGATCGATCCGAGCGCTACCGTCGAAGGCACCGACGTCATCGGTCCGAAGGTCAGCGGCGAGCTTGCCTCGGCCGGCATCCTGTCGGTCGTGATCGCCAGCATCGCGATGCTGCTCTATATCTGGGCGCGGTTCGAATGGCCGTTTGCCGTCGGCGCCATCGTTACGCTGGTGCTCGATGTCACCAAGGCAATCGGCTTCTTCGCAATCACCGGTCTCGACTTCAACCTCACGGCCATCGCAGCCATCCTGACGCTCGTCGGCTATTCGGTGAACGACAAGGTCGTTGTTTACGACCGCATGCGCGAAAACATGCGGCTCTACAAGTCGATGCCGTTGCGCGAGATTATCGACAAGTCGATCAACGAAACTCTTGCGCGAAGCCTCTACACCAATGCGACGGCCTTCCTCGCCCTGGTGCCGATGGCGATCTGGGGCGGCAGCGCCGTCTCCAGCTTTGCGATCCCGATGGTCTTCGGCATTCTTGTGGCTGGCGCCTCGTCGATCTTCATTGCCGCACCGATCCTGCTGTTCCTCGGCGATTGGCGCCGCCGCCACGCCAAGGCGGCAACGGCGACCGATGCGGCAGCCGAAATCATCCCGCCGGAAGAGGGTCGCTCGCGCAAGTCGGCGAGCTGAAAACGGGTTGTTAACGTATCCTTAAGAGGGCGCCGGTTGCAGAGCCGGCGCTCTCTTTTTATTGTTGCCTATTGCCAGGACAAAATTATGCAGCAATTCAAGCTATTAAAACGTCCATCGCGCGGCTGAAAAAGAGAGCGCGACGATGCATCAGAGATCGGGGAAACCGCGCGATGTCACCCAACCCGACGAAACCGCTTGAAACCAATATTGCCGGCGACAACGAAGAACGCATTAAGCGCTTTCTTGCAATCGCCTCGCACGACCTGCAATCGCCGCTGCGCCATATCGCCATGTATGCCGAGCTGCTGCTCGACGATCTTGAGGAGACACTCGACAGCGAGCAGCTTCAGAGCCTCAAGATGATCCTGGAAAAGGTGCAGGCGGCCCAGCGTCTCACCAAGGCACTGATGAGCCTTGCCGGTGGCGCGCCGCAGGTGACGCTGGAAGAGGTCGACCTGAAGGTCTTGGCCGAAAAAATTTGGAGCGAACTCATCGAGGAGACGGGGGCTCTCGACGCGACGTTCGCCAGTCGGGACCTCCCCTCCATCCGCACCGACCCGGCGCTGTTCGGCTTGGTGCTCAGGCAGCTCATGTCCAACGCCCTCACCTATCGGAGCTCATCGCCGCCGCATGTGGCCATGACGGCGGAGCAAGAGGGGGCGAACTGGGCCATCCGGATTTCCGATAACGGCACTGGCATCGATCCCGCTTATCGAGAGCGGATCTTCGAGCCGTTCTGGAAATTACCGAAGGCGGGGGCAGCCCCTGGCGCCGGCCTCGGCCTGACGACGGCGCAGGAACTTCTGAAGGTGCTTGGCGGCGATATCCGTCTCGAGCATTCCGACGAAAACGGCAGCCACTTCACCATCCGCCTTCCCGCCGGCTGAGGCACATATTGCAATCGCTCAGCCTCGTTTTGCGATCTCAGATTCGGCGGACGTGCTTCCTTTGCGCATGTCGCTACCGCAAAGCCTTCGCGCTGTTTTGGGCGGCTCAAATGCTGTAATCGTCCTTCCAGAAATCCGGCACATCGTAGTGCACATATTCGCGGATGATGTGCTGCAGCGTCTGGACGTCGATTTCGTCCTTGCCGATGCGAAAGTCGACGCCGTAATCCGGAAATTCCTGGAAATAGCCGCCCGATATGTCGGTCGAGACGACGCCGATCGGGCCGGTATAGCCGATGCCGCGCAGCTCCGGCACCGTCTCGCGGAAATCGGCATTGGGCAGAAGGCGATTGTCGAGCAGGATGAGATCGAAGCGCGCCCCGCGGATCTTTTCCAATGCGTCTCCGATCGACGGCGAATATTCGACTTCGACCGCCGGCTCGGAGAGATCGGCGATCTTCTTTTTGAGCGCGCGGAATTCGATGAACTCGTCGTCGACGAAGAGAACCTTGACGGCGTTCTGTCGGACCGTTTTGGTGATCATTTCAATTTCCCCAGTCCCGAAGCCGATTTTCACGAAACCAAACCATTCCTCAGGGCGATCGCCACCATGTGGACGCGGTTCACGGCGTCGAGCTTGCGCGCGGCCGCAGTGATATGCGAATTGACCGTATGTTCAGACAGACCGAGGATGATGGCGATTTCGGCCGAGGTCTTGCCTTCGCTGGTCCATTTGACGATTTCCGCTTCGCGCTGGGTCAACCGCCCGGACATTTCCTGCGTCAGGATTTCCTCGTAGAGCTTGTCGAAAATGCGCATGGCATCAAGAAGCATGTCGGCAATCTCGCCCTGGTCCGGCTCTTCACGCTCGCCGCTCAGCACGAGACAATATCGCCGCCCTTCGGGCGTGAACAGCGGAATGAAGAGGAAGACGCCGCTGCGGAACTCGTTGAAAAGCAGATCGGAGGGATAGGTGTCCGGCTGCGCGCTCCGGCCATGGACGGGCGTTGCCAGAAACTGAGCGCTCTTTGCGCGGGTGGTCCCGAGCGCCTCCCTCAACGTCGCAATGAACAGGCCAACCCGTCGCTCGGCGACATTGGTGATGACGATATCGCGTTCGCCGAATGGAGCCGAAGCCTCGGAAATGCGGGCAAGCGCGAAATTATCGAAGTGGTAATGCTGCGCCGCCGCTTTCAGCAGACGGAAAAAATCGGTGCGGTTGATCGCTCGGCTCAGCTCCGGTCCGGCATGAAAAGGAGTTGCCGCGGCATTGTTCATTCCCACTCTTCCTCTCCTCCCGCCATGCCCCCGATCCCCAAATCTTGGGATATACGTCTTAAACGCGAACAGCTACAAAAATTGCGAGACGGTTGATGAGAGATATCGAAACGGGGACTTTCGGTATACAAGGCGGATATCATCAATTATCTCAACTACAGGTGATGCACGGGCAGATATACTGAGGGGCAGTAATTCTTACCTGGGTGTCGTAAATCTTCCGCGTTCAACATCCATGAATGCGAGAAGGCAGTGCCAGACGTAAGCGCGAGAGAGCCGACAGGCCCATTCAGCTAAGGGGTTGGCTGGAAGTTCGTGGCGGCGAACACGGGTCAATCGGCTCTCTCAGCGCTTATTTTACGTTCCGTCCGTTTCGTTTCGGTTGCATCTTGGGATTCGCACTCGGCCTTGTCAATTGCGGTTCGTCACGTCGCCAGGACCAACGCCAGGAAACGCACCATTCGGCTTCCGCTGTTTCCTACACTTCCAGATTGAGAAGGATCGCTGCGAGGTCAAGCGGCTTCTCAAGGTAAAAATCGGCACCGGCTTCGAAAGCACGCATGCGATCCTCATCCGCATCCGACCCGCTGCAGACAGCGAGACGCATTGTTCTGAACCGGTCATCGCTGCGCAGCGTGCTTACCAGGCTGATGCCGCTGTCGAGGGGCATATAGAGATCGGCGACCAGCAGCTCCGGCGGAGCCCAGCCTTCGGCCACGCGCTGCTTCAGCGCCTCCAGCGCCGTCTCGGCGGTCGAGAAACAAAATAGATCGACGTCTATATGCTGCTTCTTGCGGATATAGTCGAGATAGAAAAGATCATCCCTGCTGTCGTCGACGTAAACTATCGTAGGCATCCGGCACCGTGATCTGGGTATTGTTCGAATGAACCTCGTTGTCTTCCGACGTCACGATATCGCGATTTCACGAAAATTCGATCTGTCCGATCGAAAAATCATTTCGGAAAAAGCGCGACGGCGGCGGCCGCTGCCTATTGAGTATTCCTCGATTTCGGAAAAAATGGCCGCGCGAACCGAGAGAGGATACACGGGTGCAGGATAAGGGCAACGTGGACCTGCAGGACCAGCGGAGACGACGGCGCTACCGTGCCTTTGCAATTGCAGTCGGCTGCCTGCTGTTCCTTCTCGGAGTGAGCGCCCTTGCCGGCTGGCTGTTGCAGATCAAGCTCATCATTTCGCTCTTCCCCGGCTTTCCGTCAATGGCCTTCAACACCGGGGTCTGCTTCATACTATCCGGCCTTGGGCTTGCGGCCTCGATGCTTGATGGCCGCCGCTCTCGGATAGCGGCAACGATCATGACAGGGATCGCAGCGGCGATCGCGGCGGCCCGGCTGGTGGAAATCGCTACGGTTGGGCGGGCCGTCCATAACATCGACCAGTTGATCACCCGCCTGGTGATTCCTCCCGATTTCATCGCCGAGATCGGCGGCGGCATGGGCCCCAATACGGCGCTGATCTTTCTCATTGCCAATCTTTCGCTGCTGCTCTCGCTTCATGTGGAGAAGTCGAAAAACCAGGTCGTGCAGGAGCTGACGAGCTATGTCGTCGTCACGCTCGGCATGATCGCGCTCGCCGGCTATCTCACCGATGCCGAACAGGGCTACCGCTGGGGTCCCTATGCGGCGATGGCGTTGCACACGGCGGTCGGCATGGTGCTTTTCGGCGCGGGCCTGCTTGCCCGCTCCTGGTGGATGCAGCCGGCAAACCGGGCGCAGATTCCGCTCTGGATACCGGCGGCAGTCTGCTTCACCGGCCTCGTCGTCGATCTCTATACGCCGCTCGGCCTTGCCAACGGCATTCTCTACGTGCCGCTGGTGCTGACGGCGCTCTGGTTCGGCAACAGGAATGCGCCGCTCTTCTTCGCCTTTGCCTGCACCGTGCTCCTCATGCTCGGCTTCTTCGCCGTCAGGCATGACGAGGCGGCATTCTGGCAGGAGATCGCCAATCGCACCATCACCGCCGCCACGCTCTGGCTGATCGCCATTCTCGTCTTCTATTTCATGCGCAACAACAACAACCTGGAAGCCGAACGCGTTCGCTTCGGCGCGCTGGCGCGCAGCACGCCCGATGCCGTCCTCGTCATCGACGGGCGCGGAACGATCAAGAGTTTCAATCCGGCAGCCGAAAGCATGTTCGGCTATTCACCGCAGGAAACGATCGGCCGGAACATCAAGATGCTGATGCCTGAGCCTTATCATTCCGAGCATGACGGCTATCTCGCCCACTATCGGAAGACCGGCGAGGAGCGCATCATCGGCACGACGCGCATGGTCTCCGGGCGGCGCAAGAACGGCATCGTCTTCCCGATCGAAGTATCCATCAGCGTTGTCGTCAGCGGCGAGACCAAGACATTCGTCGGCATCGTACGAGATATCAGCGAGCGCGTGCGGCAGGAAGAACGGATGAAGACGACGCTCGCCCAGCTCGAGGCATATACGGCCGAACTCGAACGCAGCAACCACGACCTCGACGAATTCGCGTATATTGCCTCGCATGACCTGAAGGAACCGCTGCGCGGCCTGCACAACCACTCGCGTTTCCTCCTCGAGGATTATGAGGACAAGCTCGACGCGGACGGCGTGCGCCGGCTGAACCGGCTCGTGCGTCTGAGCCAGCGGATGGAGAAGCTCGTCAACGACCTGCTCTACTTCTCCCGGCTCGGGCGGCAGCAGCTGGCAGTCAAACGCACCGATATCAGCCTGATCGTCAAGGACGTTGTCGCGACGATGGAGCTGCTGCTGGAAGAGCGGCATGCCAGGGTCGTCACCGACGGCCGGCTCCCTGACGTGGTCTGCGACGCGCCGCGGCTGACCGAAGTGTTCCGCAATCTCATCACCAATGCGATCAAGTACAACGACAAGCCGGCGCCGCTGGTCTCGATCGGCTATCTCGAGCGGTTCGTCGGCAAGGACGGCACGGTTGCCCGCAACGTGTTTTTCGTTAGGGATAACGGCAAGGGAATACCCCAGGAATTCCATGAGGATATTTTCCGCATTTTCAAACGGCTCGAAAAGTCGCAGGATTCCGACGACGGAACCGGAGCAGGCCTTACCTTCGTCCGCAAGATCATCGCGCGGCACAACGGCGATATCTGGCTGGAGTCCGAGGTCGGCGTCGGCACTACGTTCTATTTCACCCTGGGAAGAAAACGCGAGGGGCAGAATGCAGCAGCGTGACACGCAACCGATTTTGATCGTCGAAGACAGTGAAGACGATTTCGAAGCGACGATGCGGGCCTTCAAACGCACCAACCTGCGCAACTCGATCCGCTGGGCCGCCTCGGGTCAGGAAGCACTCGACATGCTCGGCGCGATGGTGCCGAAACCAGGGCTGATCCTGCTCGATCTCAACATGCCGGGACTCGACGGCCGCAAGACGCTGGAAGCGATCAAGTCGAACGACGGCTGGCGCAAAATCCCGGTGGTGATCCTGACGACGTCAGACGATGAACGCGACATCGAAGGCTGCTACGCGCTCGGCGCCAACACCTATGTGCAGAAGCCGGTCGATCTCGACGGTCTCTTCGCCGCGATCCAGCGGTTAAAGGAATATTGGTTCGAAATCGCGATCCTGCCGCTCGAGGACTGACGGTTTGGCGGAAGACTGCTGCATTCTCATCATCGACGACAACATCGACGACCGCGAGGTCTATCGGCGCATTCTGGGTCGCGTCTCCAGCACGGCCTATACCGTTCTCGAGGCGGAGACGGGTGAAGAGGGCCGCGCTCTCAACAGCCGGAAACGGCCGAACTGCATCCTGCTCGACTATTCGCTGCCGGGGCGCGACGGGCTCGGTGTTCTTGCCGATATTTTGGAGGACGATCCCGTCGCCAACGTCATCATGCTGACCGGCCAAGGCAGCGAAACCGTCGCCGTCGAAGTGATGAAGAGCGGCGCGCGCGACTATCTCACCAAGGATTCCCTTTCACCCGAAACGCTGCATCGCTGCATCCAGAACGCCATCATGCACGGCATGCTGGAAACCCAGCTGGAGCAGAAGCGGCAATCGCTTGAGATCTTCACACGCGCCATGGCGCATGACCTGAAGGAGCCGTTGAGGACGATCAAGTCCTTCAGCCGGATCCTGCACGGTTCTGCAGTGCTTCCGGCCGAAGACCGCGAGCTGCTCGATTATGTCTTGAGCGCCGCCGACCATATGGAAGACCTGATCGTCAAGGTCTCGAACTTCACCAAGCTCGAAGCCTATGGCGGGCCGCAGCTGACGCCGGTCTCCCTGTCCGATGTACTCAACCAGGTGGAAGACAATCTGCGCCAGCAGATGGAGAGCCGCGGGGCCGTCGTCATTCGCGGTGTGCTGCCGGAAGTGATGGGCGATGCGACTTTGCTGACCCAGCTTCTGCAGAACCTGGTGTCGAATGCCATCCGCTACTGCGATCAAAAGGTTCCGGAGGTTCAAATCTCCAGCGAAGCGCGAGGGGGTAGCTGCCGCCTGACGGTGCGTGACAACGGACCCGGCATCGATCCCCAGCACCGCGAGCTGATCTTTCAGCCGTTCAAACGGCTCGTCGGCCGCGGCATCGAGGGCACCGGACTAGGCCTTGCCATCTGCCGCCGCATCGCGCAGCTGCATGGCGGCGCCATCTGGTGCGAACCGGACAAGGGACCAGGCGCCAGCTTCATCGTTGAGATGCCGCTTGCCGAGGCACGGCCCGCACTGCCCGCCGCATCAGCCGTTCCGCCCAGCCTGAAGCCGGCGGAGCAGCCGGGTGAAGGTTCCGGCAGGCTTGCCGAGGTACTGCTGGTCGAAGACAGCCCCGCCGACATCCAGATCCTGAAGATCAAGCTGATGCGGCGGGAGAGGGTGACCTTCAACCTTCATGTCGCCACCAACGGCCGCGAGGCGATGCGGCTGCTCGAAGAGCGCGCCGGCATCGCCGATGTGCCGCAGATCGACCTGATGCTGCTCGACATCAACATGCCGATCATGGATGGTTTCGAGGTGCTGAACGCGCTTTCGGCCGACGCCCGTCTGAAACGGATTCCCGTCTGCATTCTCAGCACCTCAAGCGATGAGAGCGACATGCAGCGGGCCAGAAATCTCGGCGCGCGCGCCTATATGGTGAAGCCGCCGACCCTGCAGCAACTGGAAGAGGCGCTCGAAGATGTCGATCATTTGGAACTGCTGCAGCGCGGCGATTCGCTTGCGCTTTGCGCGGAACAAAACTAAGCGGTGGTCATTGGCAACGGTATGACTGTCGCAGCTCTCATACTCGCGCTCCTGACGACGCCGCTTCAATCAGGACTGCTCTCGATGGTATCAGGCATACATCACGTTACAGCCATCACCCGAAAGGTGCAGGCAAACGTGGATTTTTACGCCGGCTTTCTCGGCATGCGCCTCGTCAAGCAAACGGCCGGCTACGAGGATGCGACTCAGCTCCATCTCTTCTACGGCGATTCGGCAGGTACGCCGGGTTCGCTCGTCAGCTTCCTCGTATGGGAAGACGGCGCGCCCGGTCGGGCGGGTTACGGCCAGATCAGCGAAATTTCGCTGGCAATCGATCCGGCGAGCATCGGCTATTGGCTGACGCGCGCCATGAACTTCGGCCTGCGTTCGGAGGGACCGGCCGATGAATTCGGTGAGCCCGTTCTCAGGTTGAAAGACCCCGATAATATCATCCTCAAGCTCACGGGCGCAAAGAACCTCACATCGCCTGCTGTCTGGGATGGCGCCTCGATCCCGGTCGAGCATGCCGTCAAGCGGGTGCGCGGCGCAACCATGCTGACGGAAAAGCCGGCCGAGAGCCGCAGCTTCCTCGAGCGCCATTTCGGTTACCGCTTCCAGGCCAACTGCGGCACGATTGACAGGCTGGTATCACAATCAGGCGACGTCATCGATGTGCGCGATGCACGCGGCTTCTGGTCCGGCGCGCCGGGAACCGGCACCGTCGATCATGTCGCCTTCCGGGCCGCCGATGAGGAGGCGCTGCGTTCGGTTTCCAAGGCGTTGGAGAAGACCGATGCATCGCCGACCAACATGCACGACCGCAAGTATTTCCGCTCGCTCTATGCCCGCGAGCCCGGCGGCACGCTGGTGGAGCTTGCAACCGACAAGCCCGGCATGACTGTTGACGAAGAGCACGCAGCCCTCGGCACCAAGCTCTTCGCGCCGCCGGGAGCGATCACCAGTCTCGACGACCTGAAGGTGGTTCTGCCGCAATTTTCGATGCCCGGCCAGCCGCGCATCAATTACCGCGAGCTGCCGTTCGTCCATCGCTTCTATACGCCGCCGAATCCCGACGGCAGTGTCTTCGTGCTGCTGCACGGCTCGGGCGGCAATGAGACGACACTGATGCCGCTCCTCAACAAGGCGGCGCCGCGCGCGACCCTGCTCGGCGTTCGTGGCCGTGCGACGGAAGAAGGTTTTCCGCGCTGGTACAAGCGCCTCACCCCCTTCTCCTTCGACCAGAACGACATCAAGACGGAGGCCGAAGCCTTTGCGGCCTTTATCGAAGGGGCCGTCAAATCCTATGGCCTTGATCCCAAGAAGATCGTCTATGTCGGCTATTCCAACGGCGCCAACCTGTTGAACTCGCTGCTCTACCTGCACCCGAACCTCGTTCACAAGGCGGTGCTGCTGCGCTCCATGCCGGTGCTCAGCGACTATCCGCATGCCGACCTGAAGGGCACGGACCTGCTGGTCATCAGCGGCAAGACGGATGCCTATGGCAAATATGCGAGCGAGCTGGAGGAAAGGCTGAAGAGTTCGGGCGCCACCGTCGATTCCGACGTCATCCCCGGCGGCCATGATCTCGGCGACGCCGATGTGCCGATCATTCAGAAGTGGCTTCTCCAGAGAATGGGGGATGATCCATCGCCGCTGGAGCAGCAGGCGGTCAAACCGACGAGCGAGCCGTTCGGGCAACCATGATGCCGGCGAGCACCACCGCAGCACCCAGCGCCTGCATAATCCCGATCGCCTCGTCGAGCAGCGCCCAGGCGAGGATTGCGGCGACGACCGGCTGCAACAGCAGCGTCAGCGATGAAAAGGCGGGCGGCAGATAGGCCAGCGCATAGGTGATCGCCACCTGCCCGCCGGCATGACTGATAAAGGCGAGGCCGAAGAGGATCGACCAACCGTAGAGGGTCGCCGGCAGCATCTGCCCTTCGAAGAAGAAGGCTATCGGGAAGATGCAGACGGCAGCCGATGCCGTGCTCCACAGCATGATGCGGATCGTATCGAACCGGCTGCGCAGCCTGCCGATCGCCAGGATATAGCAGGCATAGAAGAAAGCGGCGATCATCGCGGTGCCGTCGCCGCCCAAATCCCCGTGGCCGAGCCCTGCCGGTCCGCCTTTTAAGGTAACGACACCGGCGAGCGCCAGGACCAGCCCCAGCAGGAAAACGCCGCTGGTTCGCGCCTTAAAAAACAGAACGGCGATCAGCGTGACGAAAACAGGCGCGAGGTTTGCAAGCAGCGTCGCGTTGGCCACCGACGTCATGGTGAGCGAAAGATGCCAGGCGGCAAGGTCGAGCGCCAGCATCAGTCCCGGAAGAACCAGCAGACCGTAATCGGAGAGGCTTTGCGGTTTCGGCCCCGTATCCTTCTTCATGAACGAGACGATGAAGATCGGGATCAGCGCCAGCGCCACACGCCAGAAGGCAGTAGCCATCGGCCCGACTTCAGACAGGCGAACGAAGATCGGCGAACCGCCGATCGCCGCCCCGCCGACAACAAGCGCGGCAAGCGCCAGACGATTGGAAGGCGAGGCTTCGGAGAAGGTGGAAGCAGTCTGCGACATGATCTCGATATTTCTGATTTCCCGCAGACCGGCGGCGGGCCATTGACTGCCAAGTGCGTAGCAGAAGTCGACCGCCGGCGACAGTCGAAGAACGACATCAGAACGGAAAATCAGGCCGGGCGGGTGTTCGTCGCGGCCTGCCGCAGCTTTGCGGCGATTTCCCCTGCAACAAAGAAGGCATGCTCGGTCACCTGCGGCAGACCCATCAGTTCGCCGAAAGTGCCGCGGGCCAGCGGGCCGGAGATCAATAACGAAGACTCCGCCTTGCCCGAGGGGCCGATCGCCTCCGACTGCTCGGTGCAGGCAAGGCCGAGGCCTGTGGGATCAAGTGACAGGTGGCCGTTTGCGGCAAGCGCCGCGAGCCAAGGCTGGGTTTCGAGAATGCCGCCATGCGCCGGGCCGGTGGTGACGACGACGGCGTCATAGCTCCGCTCCAACGGCTGACGTTGATAACGCGGCTGCAGGGTGCAAAGAACAAGCTCACCTTCAATGCGCGCATCGGCGACCGACCCGGCAACGATCTCCAGACGGCCGGCGGCAATCGCCGCGTCGAGCACGGCTTCCACCTGCGGCGCGATGCGGAACCGATGCACATCCCAATAGGGGCGCAGATGTCGGACAATACGGCGCCGTTCGGCAATCGGCAGCGCCTGCCAGAGATCGTGTCCCTGCGCCCGCACCTGATCGATCACACCATGCCAGCATATGCCCTGCGCTTCCGCAGTTCTTATGGCGGCGCGGATTCTTCTCAACAGTGAAACGGCGGAATGTGCCGCATCGGAGATGAACTCGCCGAAGAGCGGCTGCGGTACCGGCGCATGCCCGCGCGAACGCAGGCCGCGGCGCGAGATCGCCGTCACAGCCCCATCATGACCGCACTCGGCAAGCGAGGCGATGACATCGGCGGCGGTCAAGCCGTTGCCGATGACCAGCACCCGGTCATGCCGGCCGATCACGCCGAGCGCGCCCGGCTTGGTGGTGTCGGCGACGAAGCGGGGATGGGCCGCCAAGCTGGCGGCAAGCCGGCCGGGCGCTGCAGGCGGCGGATGGCTGGTGGCGATCGCAACGATATCGGCCAGCATCATGCCGCCGCTGTCGTCGCGGATCGACCAGCGGCCGCCCCGGCGCTCGAGACCGGTCACGCGGGCGCGGTTGTGGAGCACGACGCCTTCTTCCAGCAATGGCTTCAGAAGGGAGGCGACATATTCGCCGAAGAGCCGGCGCCGGGGGAAGAGCATGCCGTCCGGTTGCCTCGCCCCGGGATCGTCCGCGACGGCGTCGCGGGCTTCGATCCAGGCCTGGAACTCGCCCAGATCATCGGGCTGCAGGCTCATCTTGGCGGCAGGAACATTGATACGGTGCGCCGGATCATCCGTATCATAGGCAAGGCCGCGGCCGAGCTCCGCCCGCGGCTCGAAGACCATGATTACAGGACGCTCGCCATCTTTTGCTCGGGCGAGATGATAGGCGACGCCCGCGCCGGAGACACCACCGCCGATGATGGCGACGACGGGCTGGTCAGACATCGACAGAGGCTTGGGCTGCATGATCGCCGGCACAGTTGCTTCGATGCCCCGAGCATAGAAGCCGGACATAACTCGCGCAATCCTCCGGCCGCAATTGTCTATAATGTTTGTGAAGATCAGTCTTGTTTCGATATGACGGTCGAGAATTCGGGAGTGCCGCGGATGGTGTTGCTGACTGTGCAGATCTCGTCTTCGGCGGCGTCGACGATCTTGCGGCGGGTCTCTTCATCGACATCGCCCTTGATCGAGAAGACGATGTTGAATTTCGCAACACGTGAGAGCCCTTCCGCCGCCTTCTCACCGGTGACATCGGCCGTGATCTCGCTGATCCTGTCGAGAACCCCCATCTGACTGGCTGCAATGCGCGCGCTGAGCACGAGACAAGCCGAGAGCGAGGCATAGAGCAGATCGAGCGGGCTGAAGCCCGGCTGAGAGGGGGCGGTGACGATATCGATCTCACCCTTGGTGGTGGACCTGACATGCGGAAAGCCGGTGCGGCCGAGGGTGGCGATGGCGCCGGTCGGACGGGGGCGTGCCTTGAGATCGGCCATGAAGAAATCCTCTGAGAATAGCCTCGCAGAGATAGCGAGTTGCGCCGCGGCCCGCAACGGCGCCGCAACGCCTGGTAACGGAACCTTTCCATCCGTCATCGGTTGATTACACCTGAACGAGATCAGTGACAAAGGTGCACAGCGATGCCGCATGCCCGCAACATGCATCGTCAGGACCGGATGGACGCCCGCGACCGGCTGATCGTCGCGCTCTATGCACAGCTGAAGGCCGAGCGGGAAACGCGCGAGACGCTGGAATGGGCGATCCGCAATGGCGCCATCTCGCAGGAGGTGCTGGAGGCGATCGCGTCCGATCCGGTCCCCGTCGTCACCAGTGAGGACATCGCCTCCCTGGAGAAAATCATCGCGCTTGACGAAAGGCGCAAACCAAATCGGAACCAGGGGTAATGCCGAAAACTGTGCGCGGTTTTCGGCCGACATCATAACTCCCCATCGAACTGCAAAGAGGAGATCCGAAATGGCCGATATCACCTATCAGGTTGTGCCGCATGACAATGGCTGGGCTTACAAGCTCGGCGACACGCTGTCGGAAACGTATGCGACCGCCGAGGAAGCGATTGTCCACGCCAAGGATGCTGCGTCACGTCAGAAAATCGGCGACGGCGACGCGTTGCTCGCCTATCCTGCACCCGACGGCGGCTGGGCGTTCCAGGAGCTCGAAACCGACAAGAGCAACGGTCGTCTGTGATTTTCAGCGGAGGATGGCATGACCGCGCGGGCAAGCTGGAAAGGTCATCTGAAGGTGGGCGACCTTGCTTGCGCTGTAGGGCTCTATACCGCCATCTCCTCCTCCGACCGCGTTTCCTTCAACATCATCAACCGCAGGACCGGCCACCGGGTGGAACGGCAATTCGTCGACAGCGAGTCCGGCAAACCGGTCGAGCGGGACGATCAGGTGAAGGGCTACCAGATGGAGAGTGGCGATATCGTCATAGAAGGCGACGAGATCGCGGAGATCATGCCGGAAAGTCACAAGGTGCTCAACGTCAAAGCTTTCATCGGCTATGACGACATCGACAAGCTCTATTTCGATCGTCCCTATTACCTCGCGCCCGTCGGCGAACATGATGAAGAAGCGCTGTCGCTGATCGTCCGCAGTATGCGCGACAGCAAGGTCGCGGCGCTCGCCGAAGCCGTGCTTTTCCGGCGGAATCGAACGTTGCTGATCCGGCCTCATGATGGCCACATCATCGCGACCATGCTGAACTTCGACTATGAGGTGCGCTCGGCCGACGCCGTCTTCAAAGACATTCCCGACATCAAGTTCGACAAGGAAATGCTCGAACTCGCCGGTCACATCATCGAAACCAAGCGCGGCAGCTTCGATCCGAGCGCCTTTGAGGACCGCTACGAAGCGGCACTCGTCGAACTGGTGAAGGCGAAGATCGAGGGCCGGGCGCCACCCAAGAAGAAACCGGCGCCCGAAGGCAAGGTCGTCGACCTGATGGAGGCGCTGCGCCAAAGCGCCAAGCTGAGCGGCAAGGCTGCGCAGAAGGCTCCGGCAAAAAAGAAGGCTCCGGGGCGCGGCGACAGCCAAAGGAAGAAGGCAGGCTGAGATGGCCCTCGAGACCTATGAGGCGAAGCGCAATTTCGAACTCACTCCGGAGCCGCGCGGCCTCAAAGGCCGCGCGAGCGGCAACAGTTTCGTCATTCAGAAGCATGACGCAACGCGGCTGCACTACGACTTCAGGCTGGAGATGGATGGAGTGCTGAAGAGCTGGGCTGTCACCAAAGGCCCGAGTCTCAACCCGGAGGACAAGCGTCTTGCCGTACACGTTGAAGACCACCCGCTGTCCTACCGCGATTTCGAAGGCATCATTCCAAAGGGACAATATGGCGGCGGCACTGTCATCGTCTGGGATCGCGGCACGTGGACGCCGCTCGGCGATGCGCAGAAGGACTATCGCGAGGGCCATATGGAATTCGAGCTCGACGGCGAGAAGCTGAAGGGTCGCTGGCACCTCGTGCGCATGCATGGGCGCCCCGGGGAAAAGCGGGAGAACTGGCTGTTGATCAAGGGAGATGACGCCGAGGCGCGCCACGACGGCGATATTCTCGAGGAGCGGCCGGAATCGGCAAAGACCGGCCGCCAACTCGAAGAGGTGGCGGAAAATCCGGACGCGACTTGGAAGTCCAAGTCGAAAGACGGCAGGCCGGCCGCCGCCAAGAAAGCGGCGTCGAACGACAAATCCCCAGCACCGCGAGAACGCGAGTGGCCGAAGGGTGCGCGCAAGGGCGCAATGCCCGATTTCATCGAGCCGGCGCTTGCCAAATTGAAACCGAAGCCCCCGGCTGGCGATCGCTGGATCCACGAGATAAAGTTCGACGGCTACCGTCTGCAGGTCAGGGTCGAGAACGGCGAGGTCAAGATGTTGACCCGCAGCGGCCTCGACTGGACGGACAAATTCGGCAAGCAGGTAGTCGCGGCCTTTGCCGCCCTGCCCGTGAAATCGGCGGTGATCGACGGCGAAATCGTTGTTGAGCGCGATAGCGGCGCCTCGGACTTCTCGGCACTGCAGCACGATCTGAGCGAGGGCCGCGATGATCGCTTCGTCTTCTATGCCTTCGATCTTCTTCACCTCGACGGATACAATCTGCTGAATGCAGCGCTCACCGATCGCAAGCAGCTGCTCGAAAGCGTGCTGCCCGGTGATAATGATAAGCTGCGCTACAGCGGGCATTTCAACGAAAGCGGCGGCCTGGTGCTCGACCATGCCTGCCGGCTCAGCCTCGAAGGGGTGATTTCCAAGCTGCGCGGCAGCAAATATACCTCGGGACGCAAAGGCGATTGGATCAAATCGAAATGTTCGCACCGGCAGGAGTTCGTCATCGGCGGCTACGTGCCGTCGACCTCGATGAAGAATGCGATCGGCTCGCTGGCGATGGGCTATTACCAGGACGGCGAACTCAAACATGTCGGGCGCGTCGGCACCGGATATACGGCGGCAACTGCGCAGATGCTCTATCAGAAACTGTCGCGTCTGACGCAGAACGAGAATTCGTTCGACGACAAGCTGACATC
The DNA here is from genome assembly GCF_030182485.1 of Rhizobium atlanticum. Classification (NCBI taxonomy): domain Bacteria; kingdom Pseudomonadati; phylum Pseudomonadota; class Alphaproteobacteria; order Hyphomicrobiales; family Rhizobiaceae; genus Rhizobium; species Rhizobium atlanticum. The sequence continues at coordinate 117,485 of NZ_JAQJCJ010000008.1, read as the reverse complement.
AGAGGAGCGGCGCGGGCTGATCTATGTGAAACCGCAGCTGGTCGGCGAGGTCGAGTTCCGCGCCTGGTCGGCCGATGGCAATCTGCGCCATGCGGCTTTCCGCGGCTTGCGGGAAGACAAGCCTGCGAAGGACGTGACGCGTGAGACGGAAAAGACCATGGCCCCTGCCCTGCCGAAATCGGCTGTGACACTCACCCATCCCGACCGCATCTACTGGCCGGACGAGGGCGTTACCAAGGAAGGGCTGGCGAATTATTACGCCCAGGTCTGGCGCTTCATGGCGCCTTATGTCGTCAACCGGCCGCTGGCGCTCCTGCGCCTGCCGGACGGGATCAACGGCCGACAGCGGTTTTTCCAGAAGCACGCCTGGAAGGGCATGAACCCGCATATCCAGGAGATTACCGACCCTAAGGACAAGCAGGGGGAGAAGCTGCTCAGAATTACCGATTTCGACGGCATCGTGGCGCTGGTGCAATCGGCCACGCTTGAAATCCACCCCTGGGGCACAACGACCGGCAATTGGGAAAAGCCCGATATGATCACCATGGACCTCGATCCCGATGACGAGGTGGCGTGGGCAGATGTGATCGCCGCTGCTTACCAATTGAAGGAGCGGCTGGAGGCCGAAGGCCTCGCCGCCTTCGTCAAGACCTCGGGCGGCAAGGGGCTGCATGTGGTGACCCCGCTCACGCCGAAGGCCGGCTGGGCCGAGGTGAAGGGGTTCGCCAAGTGGCTTGCCGACAGCATGTCCGCCGACGATCCCGACCGCTATCTGGCGACGGCGACGAAGGCCAAGCGAAAGGGGAAGATCTTCATCGACTATCTCCGCAACGGTCGCGGCAATACGGCGGTCGCGCCGTATTCGACACGGGCACGGCCGGGCGCCGCAGTCTCGATGCCGCTGGAATGGAGCGAACTCACGGCCGACGTCGGGCCGGCCTATTTCACGGTTGATAATACGCCAACCCGGCTCGACGCGTTGCCGCAAGATCCCTGGGACGGATTTTTCGCCGCGGCGAAACCGTTGGAAAAGAAGAAGCGTTAAACGGAGCCCTCCCAGCTCTAACGCGACTTCCGGCCGCCTTCCGCCGTCAGGCTCTTCTTCAGCGCATCCATGATGTTGATGACGTTGCCGGTCGACTTTACCGGTGCGGTTTTCTTGGCGGGCGCCGCCTTCTTCAGGCTCTTCTGTTTGCCGCGGATCATCAATTTCAGCTGCTTCTGGATCGGGTCCTGCACCATGGTCGGGCTCCAATCCTGCGTCTCTTCCTTCACCAGCCGCTCCATCAGCGTCAGCAGCTTGCTGTCGATGTCCGCCTTGTCGTCGATTTCGGTCGAGGGTTTGCGCACCTCATCGCCGTAACGCAGGGTCCAGAGCACGATGCCCTTGTCTTGCGGCTCCAGGAGGACGGCACGCTCGCGGCGATAGAGAACCAGGCGGGCAATGCCGACGACGTCGTTTGCCTTCATCGCTTCGCGGATGACGCAGAAGGCTTCCACGCCGACCTTGTCCTCCGGCGCCAGAAAATGCGGCTTGTCGTACCAGATCCAATCGATCGAGCCGCGCGGGACGAAACTCTCGATATCGATGGTCCGAGTGCTTTCGAGCCCGACTTCCTCGATCTCCTCGTCCTCAAGAATGATATAGTCGTCCTCGCCGCGCGGGTAACCCTTCACCTGGTCCCGGTCAGCCACCGGTTTATGGGTAACGCTGTCGACATAACGGCTTTCGACACGGTTTTTCGTCTCGCGATTGAGGACGTGAAAACGCACCTTGTTGCCTTCGGTCGTCGCCGGCGTCAGCGAGACGGAGGCGGTGACGAGCGAGAGCTTGAGATATCCTTTCCAGAACGTCTGACGTGCCATAACTGTCCTGCCCTCCCGGACCGACGGAACATTGGCAATCAACGGCAAAAACCGGTCTTCGGTTCCAGGCCCGGCATGGCAGACAGCACTTGGCTTAGATCGAGAGATACCGCTTCTGCCACGGCAGCTTCTTTTCCTCCCATGCACGCGGCGTGAACTCGTCATAGGCGGTTTCGGCGATTGCGAGCATCCAATTGCGGCCCTTACGGGCCAACAGCACGCAAGACAATTCCATGCCGGGCTCGACGGTAATCGACGGCCGGTTGGCGCCAGGAATATCAACTCCCTTGTCGCGCCACTGGATAGCGATCTCATCGGGTTCGGATGTCCATTCCCCCGAAGCGACGGAGGCCCTGCCGTCGGAATTGAAGCGGAGGGGCGGCGCCACAAGGTTCAAGAAGCTGCCGTCATTGCGGTAATTGCCGTCGATCTCGCCGGCGGTGGCTTTGCCCTTTCCCGAGAGAATCATGTCCTGCCCGCATCGCATGAATATGTTGCGCCGGAGGCTCCCCGACCACGAACGGTTGGCGAAGAAGGCAATGTCGCATCCGCTGATGACGTTGTCGTGGATGTCGATATCCTTGCGAAAGGCCAGCTCCTGGTCGGAAAAGCCGCTCAGGCTGATCCCGCGATTGTTGTTCTCGATCCAGTTGTCATAGACGTGATGGCCGGCATGATCAGCCTTGTCGCCGATGCCGTAGCCGAAGGAATAGTCGTTCATTCTGCCGTCGCGCATGATGTTGCTGCGCACCACGGCATCGTCGCCGATCGATGAAAAGGAGAAGTTCTTGCCGCCGATGAAATTGTACTCGACGAGATATTTCCGGGTTTTGTCGCAGACCAGGGCCCCTTTGTTCGAGGTGCTCGTCGGCGACTGCAGGAACAGGTTGCCGCGGATCACGACGTCCGAACTGATATTGTCGTCGCTGTTCTGATAGGCGAACTGGCAGCAGTCCGCGCCCTCGCCCGGAGCCGCCCCCATACGGTTGTTTTCCAGAAGAACGTTCTTCGTCTTCGTCAGATAAATGCCATCGCCCTTGACATTCTCCGTTTCGCAGCGCCTGACGACGAGGTTGTTGCCATTGTGAAACTTGAAGCCACGAGGCGAGTTCTTGACGATGACGTCTTCGACCACCGTATCGGAAAACACCTGATAGGCGAGGCCGATATCCTCTGCACCGTCGATGACCTCAGCCCGCGTGGACGTGCCGTGAACTTTTTTTCGCAGGACTGCGGGCATCGGATCTCCATCGACGCGCTTACCGCAGCGCCGCGCATCTGTCAGATGCGCCAAGGGTGCGGCTAGGCTTTGAGCGGCTGCAGCATTATCCTTAAATCAATTCCGATCCAGGACCTATGCCCTCGCGTCGAATTAATGCAGGGCTTGTGGCAGGAGTTTGACGGCCTGCCTTGACTTCGCATCCGCCATGAGATCTCAGAAGCCTTGCGATCGGTCACCGCGTTTCGAGTATCCGCATCAACCGGCCGCGATAACTGTCGAGGATGACGGCAAGCACAATGACGGCGCCGATGACGATCGGCTTGATGTTGTCGTCGGCGCCCAGCAACTGCAGTCCCGTCGACAGCACCTGCAGAATGCAGGCACCGACCAGAGTTCCAACGATCGAGCCCTTGCCGCCCGAGAGGCTGGTGCCGCCGATGATGACCGCAGCGATCGCGTTCAATTCATAGCCGATGCCTGCAACCGGACTGCCGACATTGAGGCGGAGCAGATAGACCATGGCGGCGATGCCGGCGGTCAGGCCCGAGATGGTGAACACCGCGATCTTATAGCGTTTCGGCTCGTGCCCCGACAGCCGCACAGCTTCTTCGTTGGTGCCGATTGCGAAGACGAAACGCCCGAACACGGTGTAACGCAGCACGAACCAGCCGACGAGGACGACGACGATCGCAATCAGAAAGATCGACGGGAAGATGCCCCAGAAGATCAGGTTTCCGAAATCGACGAAGGGCTGCGGCAGGCCGGTAATGGTGGAGTTGTCGCTGACGACGCGTGCCAGGCCGCTGGCGACATTCAGCATGCCGAGCGTGACGATGAAGGACGGCAGCTTCCACTTTTCGCAGACCCAGCCGTTGATGGCGCCAAGGAGCGCGCCGGTGCCCATCGAGGCGAGCGAAGCGAGCACGATCGCCTGCCAGGGGGAGAACCTGGGGTCGATCATGATCGTGGCGCTGATGACCGTGCAAAGGGCCAGCAACGAGCCCACCGAAAGGTCGATGCCGCCGACCAGGATGACAAAGGTCATGCCCGAGGCAAGCACGGTGTTGATGGCAATCTGAACGAAGATTTTCAGGAAATTCTCCGGCGTCGCGAAATAGGGCGCCGTCGCCGAGAAGAAGATGACGATCAGGACGAGGGCGATGGCAACGCCTGCCTCTTTCATCGAGATCCGGATCAGCTTGTCCCAGAAGCCTGTCTCTTTCGCTTCGATCTTGGTTTCAATGTTGCCGGACACGACTGTACTCCTTGTAAGCAAGTGAGAGGATCCTGCTCTCTTCGAATTGATCCCGCGCGATTTCGCCGGCGATCTTGCCGTCCGACAGGACGATGATGCGATGGCAGATGCCGATGAGCTCCGGCAGATCCGAGGATACGACCAGAACACCCTTTCCTTCAGCGGCAAACTTCCAGAGAAGCTCGTAGATTTCAGCCTTGGCGCCGACATCGATGCCGCGGGTCGGCTCATCGAAAATCAGCACCTTGGGACCGCGGAACAGCCATTTGGCGATGACCACCTTCTGCTGGTTGCCGCCCGAAAACGTTCTGACCAGCTGATGGACGGATGGCGTTTTGATGCGTAGCTCCCGCACAAGACGCTGCGCGTTTTCGTTCTCCATCCTGCGGCTGATCAGCCCCTTGCGGGAGATCTTGCCCAGGTCGGTGACCGTGGTGTTTTCCGCGCAGCTCATGTCGAGCATCAGGCCCTGCAGCTTGCGGTCTTCCGTCGCCAGGCACAGGCCGGCGGCAACCGCATCTTTCGGCGCATTGATCGCAACCGGCTCTCCGTCGATGCGGATTTCGCCGCCGGCTTTGACGTCAGCGCCGAAGATGGCGCGGACCGCCTCCGTCCGGCCGCTGCCGACAAGGCCGGCAATGCCGACGATTTCGCCCTTGGCCACCGAAAACGACAATTCCGGGCTGTTTCTTGTCACTTTCAGACCGGAGACACCGAGCGCCTCGCCAAACACCGCGCTGTCACTGCGAAAGACGCCATGATCCGAGAGCGTTCGCCCGACCATCAGCTCAACGATGTCGGGGATGGCCAATCCGGACAGGGGACGCGTGATCACATGCTGGCCATCACGCAGCACCGTGACGTCATCTCCGACTTCGAAAATCTCCTCGAGCCTGTGCGATATATAGAGGGTCGTCACACCGCGCGCCTTCAGCCGCTTCAGAATTTCGAATAGCCGATCGACTTCCTTGGACGTCAAGGTTGCCGTCGGCTCGTCGAGAACGAGCAGCTTGCTTTCATAGCAGAGCGCCTTGGCGATCTCGAGCAGTTGCAACTGCGCGACGCTGAGGCGACTGGCGAGCGTCGTCGGCGCCACATCGAGACCGACTTCCGCCAGCAGTTCGCTCGCCCGACGGTTCATTTGCTTGTAATCCACCAGCCCGTATCGACGCGGAAGATGCTCGAAGAGCAAATTTTCAGCGACGCTGAGATTGGAAAGGGGGTGGAGTTCCTGGTGGATGACGCGGATGCCGGCCTTGAAGGCCTCCAGCGGCGAGGCAGGATGATAGGGCTTGCCGTCGAACGAAATGTGGCCATCGTCCGGCCTGAACACACCGCCCAGCAGGTTGATCAGGGTCGACTTGCCTGCGCCATTCTCGCCGAGCAGGGCGTGGCCCTTGCCGCGGCCAATCCGCATGGAAACATTCCTGAGCGCGACGACGCCCGGGAAGCGCTTGCCGATCCCCTCCAGCTTCAGGATGTGGTCATCTGCTGCGTCCGACACGTCCACCTCGTGCATGATCCGTTTGAGTTCCTTGGCCATCACCCACACATGCGCACTCCGGAAGCCCGCAACGAGCCCCGTCGGAGTGATCACCATGCAGTCGAGTGGCAGCGGTCAGCGCCGGCGGCAGCCGGCGCTTCCTTTCGTCCTAAACCAGTCGGCAATGTCGATTATTTGAGGTCACCTGACGTAACGAGCTTGATGTCGGTCTTGACCCAGCCGGTGAATTTTTCGCCGGCAAGTTCACGCATACCGTAGTCGATGCCCATGACCGCCATCTGCGCGCCATATTGCTCGACGGTGGCAAGCATCTTGCCGTCCTTGATCAGCGGCTGCACCGGCGGGATGTTGTCGAAGCCGACGACCTTGATCTTGCCGGCCTGGCCGGTTGCATCAAGGGCCTTGACGACGCCAAGCGCCATGGAGTCGTTGGCCGCCATGACACCCTGAATATCCTTATACTTCGTCAGGAAATTCGTCATGACGGTGTTGGCTTCTTCCGTCTCCCAATGGGCGGTCTTGCTGTCGAGAAGTTCGAGCTTGCCCGACTTGACGGAGTCCATGAAGCCTTCCTTGCGCTCCTTGGCATTGTCGGCCTCAGGATTGCCCTCGAGAATGACGACCTTCGCGCCCGCCCCCAGATCCTTGGCCAGAGCATCGCCGGCGAGCTTGGCGCCTTCGCGGTTGTCGGGGCCGAAGAATGCCAGGTCGATGCCGGCTGCCTTCTTGGCATCGGCATCGAGCGGCACGTCGATATTGATGACCTTGACGCCTGATTTCACGGCCTTTGCCAGCGGAGTGGCCATGGCCTTCGAATCGGCCGGGGCGACGACGATGATGTCGTATTTCTGCGTCACGAAGTTTTCGACGGCATCGACCTGGGCGGCAAAATCGCGCTCGTCCTTCATGCCGACGGCCTTGAAGTCGAACTTGTCCTTGTTCTCGGCCGCATACTTGTCGGCGCCGGCCTTCATCTGCTTGAAGAACTCATTGGACAGAGACTTCATGATCAGGCCGACCTTCGGCTTGCCAGCTGCAAAAGCGGGCGACACGCCGCAAGACAGTGCGAGCACCAAGGTGCCGGCAAGTCCAAGCTTCAATGCCGCACGGCGCGGCGCACGCATCAGGACGGAATCACGCTTCGTATATTGGGACATTTCTCTCCTCCGAACGGTTCCGGGCCTATCCTCACCTGAGTGCCTTCGCTAATGAACCGTTTCCAACGTCACTTGGGTAACAACGGCCCGCAAGATTGTCAAGGCGGCCGAAAACGTGCACAAACTGGCGGAAGCGGCAGCAATCCTGACCTTCTCGAGAATCAACGGTGAACCGTTTCCATTGAATGCCGGCGTTTCTCGTGTTATGCAGGCGCCGTCAAATTGACTGCGGCCCTTTGACGAAGGCGATGGAGACCATTAGCTGAAGCCCGATCGGGTGCCTCCACGTCCCCGAGACTGAAATGAAGGGACATGTTCTTCCATTATGCCAAAGGTCGGAATTCGAGACGTTGCCAAATTTGCCGGCGTTTCCACCGGGACCGTCTCGCGAGTCCTGAATGACCACCCCGCCGTGACCGATGAGCTGAGGGCACGCGTCAGACGCATCATCGACGAGCTCGGCTATATGCCCGACCCGTCGGCGCGAAGCATGCGCAGCAAGGTCAGCCGCCTGATCGGCATCGTCATTCCCGATCTCACCAATCCGTTCTTCTCGGAACTCGTGCAGTCCGCCGAACAGGCTGGGGCAAGCCATGGCTACAACATCATCGTCATGACGTCTTTTGACGATGCGGCCAAGGAAGCAGACCGGATCGGGCAGCTGACAAGCCGGAAAGTCGACGGCATCATCCTCGTTCCCAGCAATGATTTCCATACGCTCAAGCTGCCGAAGGGATTGCCGATCGTCGTCGTCGACCGTCTCATGCCCGGGTATTCCGGCATCGCCTCGGACCACCGCGCGGGCGTACGTCTCGGCGTCGAGCATCTTTTGCAGCTTGGTCATCGCCGCATCGGCTTCATCTCGGGCCCCAGACATTCCGTGCCTGCCAACGATCGCCTCAAAGGTTACCTCGACGCCATGGGGCAGCCCGACGACGGTGGACAAATAGGGTCGTCGCTGATTGCCGAGGCGGCTTTCGATTATGAAAGCGGACGATCGGCGGGAAACTATCTGCTGGCACGCGCCCGCAGCGAACGGCCGACCGCGATCTTTGCAAGTTCGGATCAGCAGGCGATCGGCTGCATGAGAGCGGCACATGATCTGGGAATACCGATACCCGCAGCCCTTTCGATCGTCGGATTCGACGGCATCCCGCTCGCGAGCATGACCACGCCGCGGCTGACCACCGTCAAACAGCCGATCCAAAAGATCGCTGCTGCGGCAGTCGCAGTTCTTTTGAACAAGCAACCGACGCCCGGCATCGGACATCCCATCTTGCTCGCCTGCACGCTTTCGCAGGGGGAAACGACCGCTCCACCGCAACCCGACTGAGGGTCGGCGGCAGGCCGTTCGTTTAGTTTTCCGCCACTCACTCGGACATAAGCCGCGGATCTGTCGCAACGGGCGGCAATCCTCCGATCACCACCATGCCTACCGCTGACACTCCCAGCAGCGGACGAATTCATTTGACGGATATCCTACAAGTGGATATGTCTGTGGCATCTTCATCGCAGACGGAAATGACAAGGCATGCCGCTGAAATCCATGAAGCCGCTTACCCGTGCGCCTCTTCTTCACGTCTCCGTGCAGGAAAGCCTGCGCGCCTATATCAGCGACAACGGGCTGAAGCCGGGCACGCTGCTTCCGGCTGAATCCGATCTGGCGAACCAGCTCGGTGTCAGCCGCAATTCCCTGCGCGAAGGCATCAAGGCGCTGGAATCGCTCGGCGTGCTGGAATCGCGCCGTGGTGTCGGCATCTTCGTGAAGGCGTTCTCATTCGAGCCGCTGCTCGACAATCTCGCTTATGGCCTCGGCGGCGCGTTGCGCCAGATCGAAGAAGTGATCGAGATCCGCCGCACCCTCGAAGTCGGACTGATCGGCAAGACGCTTGAAATGATCGGCGACGACGATATCGCCGAACTGCGCGCCACGGTGGAGCGCATGCGGGTGCATGCGGAGCGTGGACAATCCTTTGCCGACGAAGACCAGCTTTTTCATACCCTGCTCTTCCGCTGCCAGAACAACGTGACGCTTGCCCGGCTGATCGATGTGTTCTGGCTCGCCTTCTACAAGGCGTCCGATTTCGTCAACCTCGACAATGTCGACCCCGTCGCCACCTGGAGGGATCACGCGGCGATCGTCGACGCCATCGAGGCGAAGGACGTTGCGGAAGCGCAGAAGCGCCTGGATCGCCATTATGACGGCATTTCCCGGGTGATCGCAGCCAATAAGAAAAGTGCAAATCTGGGAGGAGCACAATGAAACGACTGCAAAGACTATCATCGGCCATCGCATTGACTGCTTTGATGGCGACGACCGTCGCCCCAGCCTTCACCGGCCCCGCGCAGGCGGCCACGCTGTCGGGCGGCTTCGATGTGGGGCCTGGTGGTTTCCAGGGCAATTTCAATCCGCTCGCCGCGACGGGCGGCTTCACATGGCTCAGCGTCTATTTCGAGCCGCTAGTGGCCTATGACGAGAAGCTCGAGAAGGTCGTCGGCCAGCTCGCTTCGTCCTACGAGGTCAGTCCGGACCAATTGACCTACACCTTCATGCTCGCCGATGCGAAATGGCATGACGGCAAGCCCTTTACGGCAAAGGACGCCAAGTTCACCATCGAGCTCGCCAAGAACGCCAAGACCGGCTCCGTTCTGGCGGCGCGGCTGAATGCCGTTTCCTCGGTCGAGGCCAAGGACGACAAGACCCTGGTCATCAAGCTCTCGGCCCCGTCCGCAAGCCTGATGGACACGCTGACGAAGGTGATGATGCTGCCGGAGCACGCGCTTTCGCAGATCCCAGCCGATCAACTCGCCAAGAATACGTGGTGGTCCACGGCGCCGATCGGCACCGGGCCGTTCAAGTTCAGCAAATATGTCACCGATCAATATGTCGAACTTGTCGCCAACACCGACTACCGGGGCGGCAAACCGGCGCTCGAAAAGATCATCAACCGCTATTTCGCCAATCCGGCAGCGGCGATCGCCGCATTGCGCGCCGGCGAGATCCAGTTCACCTATGTCGATTCCAACGATCTGAAGGCTTTCAACGACAATAAAGATTTCCGCGTCATCGAAGGCAATTCCTTCGTCGTCAACTATCTCGGTTTCAACCACGACTCACCCATCTGGAAGGATGTTCGGGTCCGTCAGGCGGTGATGTACGCGATCAATCGCGATGCGATCATCCAGAGCCTTTACGGCGGCGCCGCCGAACCGGCAAACTGCGCCTATGTCGCTGATCAGGTGGTGCCGAAAGGCATCGAGACCTATGCCTATGATCCGGAAAAGGCCAAACAGCTGCTGAAGGAAGCCGGCTGGGATGAGATCAACGGCAACAAGCCGATCACCCTTCTGACCTATTACACGACGCCGCTTGCCGCCAATGTCATGGCGGCTGTCCAGGCGCTGCTCGCCCAGGTCGGCATCAACGTCACGCCGCGCGCCGTCGACACCCCGACCTATAACAGCATCGTGCTCAACCCGACGCCTGACATCGCACAATTTCAGATGGTCTATGCCGGCCTGCAGAACGGCCCGGATCCGGGCAGCATCAATGTCGGCCTCAACGAAAAGCAGATCCCGCCGGCCGGCCCCAACGTCGCGCGCGTGCGCATGCCGGTGCTGACTGCCGCTCTCGACGCAGCGCTTGGCGAGACGGATGCCGCAAAGCGCGATGGTCGCTACCAGGAGGTCTGCAGGGTGATGAACAAGGAACTGCCCTGGGGTCCGCTGTGGGTGGCGAAACGCTATGGCGTCGCCTCCGCCAGGCTGAAGGAGTTCGTCTGGACGCCTGCTCCCGGCGGCGGCCCTTATCAGGCGCATCCGGAGAAATGGGCGATCGCCGAATAGGGCGTCACGCATCCTGAGAAGCAAAGGGCGGCCGGGTCACGGTAGCGCCACGCGCCTTTCGAGGCGCAGTGGCCCGCCCGCACGGGAACGGATTTCATGCTGAGATACAGTCTCCGGCGTCTGCTGATCGGAGTGGGCATGCTGCTTGCCTTGAGCGTGCTGATCTTCGCCATGCTGCGCCTCACGCCGGGCGATCCGATCGACGCCTATATCGATCCCAATATTCCGATGTCGTCGTCGGATCTGGCCGAGCTGCGCGCCACGCTCGGACTCGATCAGCCGCTGCCGGTGCAGTATCTTGGCTGGCTGCGGCAGGCGCTGACGGGAAATCTCGGCTATTCGATCAAGCGGCCAGACCAACCGGTGCTCGGCCTCGTGCTCTCGCGCGTCGGCCCGACAGTGCTCCTGATGGGATCGGCGATTGCGATCGCGATCGTTGCGGGCATCGCCACCGGCATTGTCGGCGCGGTTCGCCGCAATTCCGTGGCCGACCTGTCCCTTTCAGTCTTCGCAGTCACCGGAATTTCCAGTCCACCCTTCCTCAGCGCTCTTGTCGGCCTCTACTTCTTTTCGGTCTATTTCAACTGGATGCCATCAGGCGGCATGCTGACGCCCGGCCAGGAATTTTCCGTCGCCAACCTTCTCCATCACCTCATCCTGCCCGCGACATTGCTGGCCGTCGCGCAGACAGCCCTGATCATGCGCTACATGCGCGCTTCGATGCTGGAGGTCCTGAACCAGGACTATGTTCGCACCGCGCGCGCCAAGGGCGTCTTCGAATTCTGGGTCATCACCAAACACGCCTTGCGAAATGCGCTGCTTCCCGTCATCACGCTGATCGGCTCGACCATCGGCCTTGCAATCGGTGGCGCGATCTTCATCGAAAGCGTGTTCAACTGGCCGGGCATGGGCCTGCTCATGGTCGATGCGGTGGAGGGCCGCGACTATCCGGTGATCATGGGTTCGACGCTGGTGATCGGCGCCTGCGTGATCATCGTCAATCTTCTCACCGACCTTGCCTATGCGGCGGTCGATCCGCGGATCAAGGTAGGCTGAGCGATGCTGGCACGAAGCCCTGCCCGCAGCCCGGGCCCGATCGTACGCTCCGTGCATCGCTTCCTGTTCAACCGGACCGCCTTGCTCGGCCTCTGCATCATCGCGCTGATGATCGTCGCGATCCTTTCCTATCCGCTGTGGTGGAGCTTCAAACCCAACGACATCGATCTCATCGCGATGAATGCGCCGCCGGGGCCGACACACTGGTTCGGCACCGACGGGGTCGGCCGCGACATCCTCGCCCGGGTCCTGGACGGCGGCCGCATTTCACTGCTGGTGGCCCTCACCTCGACCGTCATTTCCGCCATCATAGGCTTCCTGGTCGGCGCCGTCTCGGCACTTGCCGGCCGCTGGGCGGACGCAGTCACGATGCGTTTCGTCGATCTCGTCATGACGCTGCCGCCGGTCATCTTCCTGCTGGTGCTCGCCTCGATCGCCGGCACCGGCATCTGGCCGACGGTCTTCGTCATCTCCCTTCTCTCCTGGCCTCTGCTGGCGCGAATGGTGCGCTCGCGGCTGCTCGAACTTCGTGAACGCGACTTTGTGATGGCGGCGAGAGGCATGGGGGCGGGTCTTCCGCATCTCCTCTTCCGCCACGGACTGCCGAACTCGATCGACATCCTCGTCGTCTTCGCGACCCTGCAGATCGCCAATGCCATCCTGCTCGAGGCCGGCCTTTCCTTCCTCGGGCTCGGCATTGCGCCGCCGGCGGCAAGCTGGGGCAACATGCTGAATGCCGCCCGCTCCACCGCCGTGCTCGAACAATACCCCTGGCAGTGGCTGTTTCCCGGCGGGTTCCTGGTGCTTGCCGTGCTTGCAATCAATTTCATTGGCGATGGTCTTCGCGACGCCTTCGACCCTCGCGCCGAATTAAACTGACGATCGAAAGAAAGCGAAAATGAGCAAATTCAAGGGTGTCGTTCCTCCCGTCATAACCCCGCTGAACAAGGATTACACGGTCGATTACCCGTCCTATACACGGGTGCTCGAAAATCTTATCGAGGCCGGATGCCATGGCCTCTTCGTGCTCGGCTCGACCAGCGAGGTGATCTTCCACGACGAAAGGACCCGGCAGGACATCATCGAGCATTCGGCCAAAGTCATCAACGGTCGCGTGCCGCTGATCGTCGGCGTCATCGATCCAACCACCGACCGGGTCATCAACCATGCCGGGACCGCGAAGTCGGCCGGCGCCGACGCGGTTGTCGTCACGGCGCCGTTCTACACGGTCACCAGCCAGGCCGAGATCATCGATCACTTCCGCTATATCCGCGATGCTGTCGACGTACCGCTGATCGCCTATGACATCCCCGTCTGCGTGCATGTGAAACTGCAGCGCCAGACCAACGTAACGCTTGCCAAGGAGGGAACGATCATCGGCATCAAGGATTCGAGCGGCGACGACGGCAATTTCCGTTACGTGCTGCTCGATCTCGCCGACAACGAGGACGTCTTCCTGATGACCGGCTCCGAAATCGTCGTCGATACGGCGCTGCAGATGGGCGCCCATGGCGTCGTGCCCGGCATCGCCAATGTCGATCCGCACGGTTACGTCAGGCTCTGGGATGCCGCCCAGCGCGGCGACTGGGTCGCGGCCCGCAAGGAGCAGGAGCGCCTCTGCCGGCTGTTCGAGATCGTCTCAGTCGGCGCGAGCCGCGTCAGCGGCGGCGCCGCCGGCATCGGCGCCTTCAAGGCGGCGATGAAGCGCCTCGGCATCATCGACACGGCGCTGATGCCGCGTCCGCGGGCAGCTCTCAACGAGGCCGAAACGGCAAGGATCGACGAAATCCTCCGCGCGACCGGCCTGCTTTCCTGATGGATGCCATGCAACAAACCGCCGACACCATTCTCGACGTCAGAGGGCTGCGGACCGTCTTCCGCATCCGCTCGGGCGAAGTGACGGCGGTCAATGGTATCGATCTGACGGTGGCTGCCGGCGAGACGCTTGCTCTCGTCGGCGAGTCCGGCTCGGGCAAATCGGTCACCAGTCTTTCGGTCATGCGGCTTCTGACCCGCAATATCGGTGCGATCGCCGCCGGCAGCATCCATTTGAGGCGCAAGAATAGTACGGTCAGCAACCTCGTCTCGCTCGCCGAACCGGACATGCGCGCCATTCGCGGCAATGATATCGGCATGGTCTTTCAGGAGCCGATGTCGAGCCTCAACCCCGTCTACACGATCGGCGACCAGATTTCGGAGCCGATCCGTATTCATCGCGGGGCGGACCGGAAGGCCGCAATGGATGCGGCCGTCGCCCTTCTCGACAGCGTCGGCATTCCCGATGCCAGGCGCCGCGCCGGTCAATATCCGCACGAACTCTCCGGCGGCATGCGCCAGCGCGCCACGATCGCCATGGCGCTTGCCTGCGACCCGACGCTGCTGATCGCCGACGAGCCGACGACAGCGCTTGATGTCACCATCCAGGCGCAGATTCTGGCCCTCCTGCAGACGCTGCAGCGCGAACGCGGCATGGCCATGCTCTTCGTCACCCATAATCTGGGCGTCGTCGCCGAAATCGCGCAGCGGGTGGCTGTGATGTATGCCGGGCGAATCGTCGAAACCGGGCCGGTGGGCGAGGTTTTTCGCAATCCGAGACATCCTTATACGATCGGCCTCCTGGCCTCGATGCCGAAGCTCGGCGATGCCAGCCGGATGAAGCAGGCGGGTGAAAGGCTGGCGGCCATACCAGGCATCGTGCCGAGCCTGATGAACATGCCCGCCGGCTGCGCCTTCCAGCCGCGCTGCAAATTTGCCATCGACGATTGTCGCCTGGCTGTGCCGCCGCTTGCCGACGTCAATCCGCGCCACAAGAGCCGCTGCATTCGCTGGCAGGAGATCCGATGAGCGAGCCACTTCTCTCCGTCCGCGACCTCGGGAAACATTATACGTCCCGCGGGACCAGGCTGACCATCCTGCAGGACATATCCTTCGATATCGGCAAGGGCGAGGTGGTCGGGCTGGTCGGCGAATCCGGCAGCGGCAAGACCACGATCGGCCGATCGGTCCTGCGGCTGGTCGAGCCGTCGGCCGGCAGCGTCCGCTTCGACGGCATCGAACTCACCACCTTGTCCTCATCCGAAATGCGGCGTCTGCGCCCCCGGATGCAATATATTTTTCAAGACCCGTTCGCGAGCCTGTCGCCACGCATGACGATCGGCGAAATCCTGACCGAGGGATTGAATATCCAAGGCCTGGGGACGGCAAGAGAGAGATTGGAGCGCGCCCACGCCGCACTCGAACAGGTCGATCTTCCGCCGGAGGCCGTCAACCGGTACGCCCACGAGTTCTCCGGCGGCCAGCGGCAGCGGATCGGTATTGCCCGCGCGCTGACGCTCGCGCCGGAATTCATCGTCGCCGACGAGCCGGTGTCGGCGCTCGACGTCTCGATCCAGGCGCAGGTGATCAATCTTCTGCGCGACCTGCAGCAACGTCTCGGCCTGACCATGCTGTTCATCAGCCACGACCTCGCCGTCGGCGAATATATCTGCGACCGGGTGATCGTCCTCTATCTCGGACGGACCATGGAAATCGCGCCCAGTGCCGCGCTTTATGCCAGGCCGCTGCATCCCTATACGCGGGCGCTTCTTTCCGCGATCCCCTCGCCCGATCCCGATGCGCGACGCGACCGCCAGATATTGAAGGGCGATATCCCGAGCCCCGCCGATCCGCCGAGCGGTTGCGGCTTCCGCACGCGCTGTCCGAGTGCCCTGCCCGCCTGCGGCGAGGCCGTGCCGGAGCTGCGCGAAATGCAGCCCGGGCATTTCAAGGCCTGCATCCGTGATGACCTGGATTGAAGGACGTGCGATGACCACCACAACTCGGCGCCACCCGATCGCGGGCAATTGGGCCAGCCTGCTGCTGCCGATCGCCGAAGACGACAGCATCGATTTCGAAAAGCTCGCCGAGGAAAGCGACATACTGATCGCCGCCGGGGTCGACGGCATCTATTCGAACGGTACGGCGGGAGAATTCCACAACCAGACGGAAACGGAGTACGAGCGAATTCAGGACGTGCTGGCGTCGCGTTGCCGCGCGGCCGGAATGCCGTTCGTCATCGGCGCCTGTCAGCCGGATCCGATCATCATGCTCGATCGGCTGCGCCGCGCAACTCTTCATAAGCCATTGGCGATCCAGGTGATCCTTCCCGACTGGTGGCCGCTCACCAATCTCGAAGCCACCGATTTCCTGAAGCGCGCGTCGGAGGCGGCGGAAGGAATCCCGCTCATCCTTTACAATCCGCCGCATGCGAAGCGGGTCCTGTCACCAGCCGAGCTTCGTGACGTTTGCGGCCCCTGTCCGTCAGTGGTCGGGATGAAGATCGCCGATGGAGACGCTGGCTGGTATGCGCAGGCACGAGCCCATCTTTCCGAATTTTCGCTGTTCATTCCCGGCCACCATCTCGCAACCGGCATGAAGCAGGACGTTGCTGTCGGGGCGTTTTCCAATGTTGCCTGTCTTCATCCCCGCGGCGCCCAGGCCTGGACGGAGCTGATGCATGGGGATATGGACGCCGCGCTGGATATCGAAAGCCGCATCTGCGCCTTTATGGACAATCACATCGTCCCGTTTCGCCGTGACCGTGGCTATTCCAATGCCGCGCTCGACAAACTGCTCGCTGTGATCGGCGACTGGGGTCCGGTCACCACAAGGCTGCGCTGGCCTTACCGCTTTATTGATGAGCAAGAAGCGGCAAGTCTGCGAGATCGCGCGCGCATGATTATCCCGGAGCTCTTCGCTCGGTAGAGGACAAGGCGCCGACCGAACGGGATGCTCTGCAGGATCATCATGCCGGAATGCGGGCGATGACCTTGATCTCGAAATCGAAGCCCGCCAGCCAGTTCACGCCGATCGCGGTCCAGTTCGGATAGGGCGGCTTGCTGAAAATCTCCTGCTTGACGGCCATGATCGTTTCAAACTGGTTCTCGGGATCGGTATGGAACGTCGTCACATCTACTATGTCGTCAAAGGTACAGCCTGCAGCCTCCAGCGTCACCTTGAGGTTTTCGAAAGCCAGCCGGACCTGGCGCTGGAAGTCCGGTTCAGGTGTTCCATCGGAACGGCTGCCGACCTGGCCGGAGACGAACAGAAGGTCGCCGGTTCGGATGGCGGCCGAATAGCCGTGTTTCTCGTAAAGAGCATGCCTGTCTGCCGGAAATATCGCTTCGCGTCGGGTCATTGTCGATCTCGCTTCCTTATCGTTGATTGGACACCGCCTCGTCATTTGATATACGGTGCGTATGTGTAGTAAACAGCATACGCACCGTATGTCAACCTCATATACGGGCCGTATGTGAAATTGGAGACGAGATGGCAAAGAAACGCAGCGAGACGATGGAGGAAAATCGCGTGAAGCTGATCGCGGCCGCGCGAAAAGCCTTTGCCGAAAAAGGATACGCGGCCGCCTCGATGGATGAGCTGACTGCCGAAGCCGGCCTGACCCGGGGAGCGCTTTATCACAACTTCGGAGACAAGCGCGGGCTGCTCGCGGCCGTTGTCGATCAGATCGACACGGAAATGGCGTCGCGCGCAAAGGAGATCGGCACCCGTGCGGGCGATGACTGGCAGGGCGTGCTCGCAGAGGGCGCCGCCTATATCGAAATGGCGCTTGATCCGGAGGTCCAACGCATCGTCCTGCTCGATGGGCCTGCTGTCCTCGGTGATCCTTCACAATGGCCGAGCCAGAGCAGTTGTCTTCAGGCAACCAGGCAGATAATCGAGCGCCTTATCGTCCAGGGTGCCCTAAAGCCGGTCGACGCGGAAGCAGCCGCCCGGCTGCTCAACGGCGCCGCGCTCAATGCCGCCCTCTGGATCGCTGCCAGTGACGAGCCGGAATATGTGCTACCGAAAGCTATCGAGGCCTTCAACGCCTTGGCTGCCGGCCTTCTCAAGACGTCCGCGTGAGCTCCAGATGTGAGGGCACTCGGCAATTGGGGCCGCTCACTCTCCCCATCAGCCTTACGCTTTCTCGGCGAGCAAAAGGCGGCGGTCTGCGCGCGCAGCAAGATACCTAATTGTCAGCGAAACGAATGCAGCGAGCGGAGCGGCCGGCTCTGCCCTCCGTTACCAGAAGCTGCCGAAAGCGAGGAGAAATGCGCCCGCCGCGATGACAACCAACGCCGGCCAATTGCGCGACAATCCGAGGAATCTCAAGCCCTGGCGCCGCGGTTCCAGCGTAGCGCCGCCTTGCGGCACCCAGTGCGGATCGCTCGGTCTTCGACGAAGCGTCGGCCGAAGGAGAAAAAGAAGGCCGCCGATTATGAGAGCGGCACCGATCAGAACTGCCCACATCGTCGCCTCCGCCGGGGGATACGGATCATGTTAAACCTGACGCGATTGGGATTGTTCCGTTGCGTGCGCGATATCTCTTAACATTACTTGATCCACCTTTACGACGACCTGTGTCTAAGTCGCTTCGGCTCAACAGAAAGCCTGATGATGACCCCGAGATTACCTCGCGATTTTCCGGCCACAGGGATGATCAATTTCGGCCTTTGCGCCCTTGTGTTGGTTCTTATCGGCGGGACCTCGACACAATACGCCGTTCTTTCCGCACTCTCTCTGCCGGCTTGTCTTGCCACCATGGCAGCGCACCGGCGAAAGGCGCGCCAGCGGAACAGCGCCACCGACTATCTACTGTCGTACACGGCCACGGCGCTTATAATGCTGCAGTGGTGCTATATCGCCATCGTCGCCTTAGGCAGCTTTTCCAGCACGCAGCCAATCCTCCTGCGAAGCATCGAATAGCGGCAATAAAGCCGTGTCGGCGAAGACACCGAGTCGATGCCTAGGCGAATGACCGCTGATCGACACGCCCGGGCGTCGCGACCACTTGATCTGACGCCAGCATCATCGCTTCAGCACCCAAACGGTCCTGCCGTTCTGCGAAGCGGCAATACCGTCTTTCGTCCGCACCAGATCAAGGCACCTTTCGGCGTCACCAGGTTTGGGCGTAATACAAATCCCATCAGCGACAGCTCTCCATGTCGGATGGATGCTCGCCAGGCTATCGCTGATCGTGCCGCCGCCATCCGGCCGGAATACGAGTATGTTGGAAGCACGCCGTTTTACCACGATCATTTCCCATGGCTTGCCGTCAGCGATGACGTTGGCCAGAGGTTCGTCGGCTGCGGCGGGTTCGGCGGAAAGAGCGGCCAGTATGGCGAACGCCGGAATAAGAGTCGCTTGAATCGAACGGGTTCGTAGCAGGCGGGCGGCGGACATTGAGACTTCCTTTCACTTGATTGGTTTGTTTCAGACATCCGGATAGGGTTGTTTGCGGACGGTCTTCGCCCCCGAAGGCGCCGTCAGTTCGTCGTCCTGCCGCATACTCGGCCGAGGTGTTTATTAGCGGAGAAGACCGGCATTTCAGCGAAGCCGCTGTTGCAGGTGCCGAGCCTGATCGGGATCAGCCGGGTAGGCCTGGTGGTGAACCCGGCCCAATACGAGCTTTATCGCATATTGAAGCTGTTCATCATCAGCGCGATCGGCAGGGACATAAATCGAGGAGGTGAAGGTCGCCTCACCCTGCTCACCACGCAAATGCCGCGCAAGGCCAGCTTCACCGGCAATAGTGGCGGTGCCGGCAAAGACCTGGGGAACTGTCTCCACTATCTCGATATCGGGCACGATTCCCAATGTCTGGATCGACCGGTTGGATGGTGTGTAGACCCGTGCCGTGGTGAGGCTCATTCCGGCATGCCCTCCGAGCGCGACGATCGTCTGAACGACCCCCTTTCCGAATGTCCGAGTACCGACGAGAGTTGCCCGCCGGTGATCCTGAAGGGCGCCGGCAACGATCTCTGCAGCAGAGGCCGTGCCGCCATTGACGAGGACGATCACAGGCACCGCAGCAATGAGCGCGTCTACAGCATCGGGATGTGCCGCATAGCGGCTGATCCGCCGATCTCGCCCGCAGGAATAAAAGATCGCTCCTCGCGCCAGAAAAGCGTCGGCAACCCGCCAAGCCTGATCGAGGGGACCGCCGCCATTGTTGCGCAAGTCGAGGATGATGCCGGCAGGCGGCCGCCGGGCGTCGGAAAAGGCAGCGCGGATCACTCGCTCCATTCCGTCATAGGTTTGTTCGGAAAAAGACGCCAGCCGAATGACCGGAACGGAATCTTCGTAAGTCAGGCGTGGCGTCCCCAAAGTTATAATCGCGCGCGTGAGCTTCAGTCTGATCAGGCCGGCGACGCCTTCGCGAAGGATCGCCAACTCGGCGACGCTGCCCACCTCGCCGACAAATAACGCCGCCATCTGTTCCAGCCTCTTTCCTGATGTGGGCTGGCCGTCAACCTCAACGATCCGGTCGTTCGCCTTGATGCCTGCTCGCTCGGCCGGCGTGTCTTCCATCGGCGCGGTCACCTTGACCATGCCGTCTTCCACGGTCACTTCAATTCCCAATCCGCCAAACCTGCCGGCATCCTGCCGACGCATCTCGTCGAAACGTTCCGGTGGGAGATAAGATGAATGCGCGTCAAGCGCCGTGAACATGCCCTCGATGGCGGCGCGGATGAGCTGCGGATCTTCGGGCGCGCCGACATGCCGGTTGCGGACCTGCTCGAAGACCTCTCCGAAGAGCGCGAGCTGGCGATAGCTCGCGCCCTCTTCGGCCGGTCCTGCGCGGTGCCATTCGTCCGGCGCGCCGCTCCCGAGAGGGAGGAATGCGAGAGCGGCGACCGCAGAACTTGCGACAACGGCGATGGCAACTGCTAATCGTGCGACGGCAGCGTGACACCGCGTCGACAAATGGCTGCGTCGAGACCGTTTGTCCCGCAAGGGATTCGGCACAAAGACCTGGCCGGCGGCAGGGTTGGTTTTCATCGATCCATCTCGCTGTCTAGCGGTCGTCTGGCAGGCAAGGGAACCATGTGTCTGTCCGTTCAATCGACGCAGCCGTCGCTCCGGCGGCTGATGTGCACGCCCAGAAGTCGGCTTGCCGTAAGCAACGGCGTGCCTTTTCCCGTGAGCGGCAGCCAACGAGGCACAAATATTGAAGATGTAAGTGATCGCTCTAGCTGCCCGCTCCGTTACAAGGCGGACGGTCCTGAACGGCTGGCACGAAGCTGATGCCCGGCTGTATCGGATATTGCGCTGTGACTTCCATCTGACGTCGTTCACCTCTAACCGGAACTGCATCGCAAAGCAAGGCGATGTGGCTCGATCATCTTCAATGGAGCCGCGCTTGTCATCACCAGTTATGTTTTGATTTGTTAAGCAGGGCGACAAACCGGCACGCTGCGCTGTTCGGTATATCGGAGCCGGCACGGACGGCCGGCTTAATCTAACTTAATCGAACTTTGCCGATCTTTGACCGCACCGAGCGGTCGATCCGCTACATCCGGACGGACAAAGGCGGCGCCACGGCCGCGCCGCGCGACGCCAACTCGTCGCGCCTGCCTCGGCCTGCGGGCGCAGTTCGCGTATCCGCTGCGCGCGTATCATGAAAGGACTCCGCTTTGACGCTACGTCTCCCTTTAACCATTAGCCTTGTTCTACTTGCATTGCTTGCCGGCCACGGAGCGACGTTCGCGCAACCGGGCGGGGCGGCACTGACCGTTACCGCCGAGGCACCCGTGGAACGAGAATGGCCGGAGACGGTTCTAGCCGGCGGTTGGCTGAAGCCCTGGCACGAAGCCATCAGCGCTGCCGAAATCAGCGGTCTGCGCATCACCGATGTATTCGTCGACGTCGGGTCTGTCGTGACGAAGGGGCAGGCGCTCGCTCGGCTGGCCGAGGATACCGTGCGCGCCGATCTGCAAAAGGAAGTAGCCCTCTTGGGGACTGCCAAAGCCGATCTTGCCAAGGCCAGGGCCAATGCCGAGCGCGCACGCAAGATGAAGGGTAGCGGCGTGCTCTCCGATGAGAAGATCATCGAATATCTGAGCACCGAGCAAATAGCGATGGCTGGTGTCGAGTCCGCCCTGGCTCTGGTTGAGAGTCAGAAGATCAGACTTTCCCAAACAACCATCATGGCCGCGGACGATGGCCTCATCACCTCTCGTTCCGCCCAGCTCGGCGCCGTCGTCACATCGGGCGCGGAGCTGTTCCGCCTCGTACGCCAACAGCGCATCGACTGGCAGGCCGAGGTGTCGACACGGTACCGTCCCCTTATCAAGGAAGGCATGCCTGCAACCATCGACGGGCCCCGCGGCGAGCGGCTGACGGGAACGGTTCGCCTCGTTGCGCCGACCGTCAGCACCGATACCGGCAGAACACTCGTCTACGTCTCACTGGCGGCGGGCTCTCGGCCGCCGATCGGCTTCTATGCGACCGGGCAAATAAAGCTCAGGGTCACATCCGCGCTCACCGTGCCGGAAACCGCGCTAGTTTCGCGCGACGGTATCAACTACGTGTTTACGATTGACCCCGAAGAGCGCGTCAGGCGCCTCCGGGTGGAAACCGGCCGCCGCAACGACGGCGAAGTAGAGATAATCTCCGGTCTCACGCGTTCGGCAATGGTCGTGAAGACCGGAGGCGCCTTCCTTTCGGACGGCACCATCGTGCGCGTGGAAGGAAAGGCACGATGAATTTCTCCGCATGGTCCATCCGCAACCCTGTTCCCGCCATCCTGCTTTTCGTCCTACTGACCGGAACTGGGCTCGTTGCCTTCGAGCGGCTCCCGGTTCAGAACTTTCCGGACATGGATCTTCCGACGGTTCAGATCCACGCCACGCTCGAGGGCGCTGCACCGGCCCAACTGGAAACCGAAGTCGCCCGTAAGATCGAGGACAAACTCGCCTCGCTCAGGCTCCTGGACCATATCACGACAAAGATCACGGGGGGCACGGTCGTCATCAGCGTGTCCTTCCGGATCGGCAAGGACGGTGAGGAGGCACTGAATGAGGTGCGTAACGCCGTCGACAGTGCCGGCGGGGACCTGCCGTCCGCGATGCAGCCACCGAGCGTGACGAGGACTGTGATCCAAGGCTCGGCGCTTATCGCCTTTGCCGTGCGGTCCACCCGGCTCGACCCGACCGAGCTTTCCTGGTTCGTCGACAATGACATGACAAAAGCCTTGCTTGCTGTTGCTGGCGTCGGCCAGGTCAACCGTATCGGCGGCGTCGATCGCGAAATCCATATCGATCTCGACCCGCAACTGATGAGCTCGCTCAATGTCAGCGCGACGACCATTTCCTCGAGTTTACTGTCGGTGCAGACCGACACATCGGGTGGGCGAGGCGAGATCGGAGGGAGCAAGCAGACGATCCGAACGATCGGGGCGGTTTCCTCGATTGCGGAGCTCAAGGCGCTAGCAATTCCGCTCCCGAGTGGAGAAATGGTACGGCTTGACGAAATCGGGGCGGTAACAGACAGCTTTGCCGACCGCTCGTCCGTCACCTATCTCGACGGAACACCGGCAATCGCCGTGGAGATCAAACGCGCGAACGGCTTTTCCGACACGGCTGTCGCTGCAGCGATCGAAGCCGCGGCAAAGGACTTGGCCAAGGCCAGTCCCGATGTCGAGATCATCAAAGCCTATAGCACAGTCGGCCCGATCGTCGAGAATTATGGCGGATCGATGCAGATGCTTTATGAAGGGGCTATTCTGGCGATCGTCGTGGTCTGGCTCTTCCTGCGGGATTGGCGCGCAACATTCCTGTCAGCAATTGCGCTTCCGCTGTCCGTCATTCCGACCTTCGCCATCATGTATCTGGCCGATTTCAGCCTCAACACAGTGACTCTGCTGGCGCTCTCGCTGGTGGTCGGCATCCTCGTCGATGACGCGATCGTCGAAATCGAAAACATCGCGCGCCACATGCAGACGGGAAAATCGGCAAGGAGCTCGGCTCTCGAGGCTGCGGACGAAATCGGGCTTGCGGTTGTCGCCACGACCTTGACGCTCGTCGCCGTCTTCCTGCCGACCGCTTTCATGAGCGGCATTCCGGGGCTGATTTTCCGACAGTTCGGCGTGACGGCGTCGGTTGCTGTTCTTGCCTCCCTCCTGGTTGCGCGTCTTTTGACGCCCATGATGGCCGCGTACATGATGAAGATTCATCCTGTGGGGGCGAAGGATGGGCGGATCATGCAGGGCTACATCGCGCTCGTGAAAGCCTGCCTGAAGCACCGTCTCGTGACGACGATCTGCGTCTTTGTTTTCCTCGGTCTCTCGCTGGCGACGATCCCCCTCCTCAACTCGGGTTTCCTGCCGGCTTCGGACGATGCGCAGACGCAGGTTACGATTACGCTGCAACCCGGAACACCGCTCGAAGAAACGGATGCGACCACCCGCAGGGCTGCCCAACTGATCTCCCACCTACCTGATGTAACACATGTCTTCTCCACCGTTGGGACAGTTTCATCAGGTGATCTCCTGGATTCCGCAACGACAGCCGATACGGCGAGTGCATCTCTCATCGTCGACCTGAAAAAGATCAGCCAACGCGAACGTTCCCAACTCGATATAGAAAGCGATATCCGGCAGGCGCTCGCCACCCTTCCGGGAGCCCGCATTCAAGTGGGGTCGGGCGGCAATGGCACCAGACTCGACATTACCCTTGCGAGCGACGACCCCGACGCACTCGACAAGGCGGCCGGTGCGCTTGAAGAACAGCTTCGAACGCTGCGAGGCATTGGGGCGGTGACATCAAGCGCTTCGCTTCGGGCTCCCGAAATCCAGATCGTCCCGGATCCTGATCGGGCCGCCGCCTTCGGTGTAACGGCGGACGCGATATCCGAGACTGTTCGCGTCTCAACCGGCGGCGATTATTCCTCCGCCCTCGCCAAGCTCAACCTGCCACAGCGCCAACTTGACATCCGCGTGCGTTTCGACCCGAACAACCGCACGACGCTCGAAGACTTTGCCAATCTGCGCGTTGCCGGCAGCGGAGGCAGCGTCGATTTGAGTTCGGTTGCCGACATCACTATCGGGAGCAGCCCGTCAGAGATCAGCCGGATCGACCGGTCGCGCAACATCATGATTTCGGTCGAGCTCAACGGCCGCGTCCTCGGCGAGGTTTACCGCGAGGCCCAGGCACTGCCTGCACTCCGCAGCCTTCCCCCCGGGGTGATGCTTATCGAACAGGGCGAACTCGAGCGCCGATCCGACCTCTTCGACAGCTTCGGCACCGCCATGGCGGTCGGCATCTTCTGTATTTACGCCGTGTTGGTCCTTCTCTTTCACGACTTCCTCCAGCCGTTGACGATTCTCATGGCACTTCCCCTGTCGCTCGGCGGCGCCATTCTGCCCCTCGTTCTGACGGGAACGAGTTTCTCAATGCCTGTTGTCATTGGTCTGCTGATGCTGATGGGCGTGGTGACGAAGAACTCCATCCTGCTGGTCGAATATGCGATCATGTCGCGACGTAGAGGCGCCCCGCGCTTCGATGCCCTGGTTGATGCCTGCAACAAGCGGGCGCGCCCGATCGTCATGACGACGATGGCAATGGGAGGCGGTATGCTTCCTGTGGCCCTCAGTCTCAGCGGTGGCGATGCGAGCTTCCGGCAGCCGATGGCAATCGTCGTGATTGGCGGCCTGATGACCTCGACTGTTCTTAGCCTCCTTGTCATTCCAGTCATCTTCACCTTTGTCGACGATTTCCTCCTCTTCCTCAGGCGAATTACCGCGGCAAGGCGTCCCGAGGCTGCCACCACGGACGATCAAGAGAGTATTTCGAACGACCAGAGGCACGGTGGAAAAATCAGTCTCGCAAGGTGAAGCTCGGACTCTTCAGCGACAGGCCGCCAAGAGAACGCCGTGTCAAAAGCCGACGGCGTTTTGAACCGGCGCCCAGCGGCGATGACGAAACCGCCGGCACTTCGGATGCCGGCGGTGATGTGTTGAAAGAGATTCAGATTGCGCCTGCCTTACATGTCGAGCAGCGCAAGACACCTGCTTATCGTATTTGATCGTCGATCCAGGTCATGGTGCCCATTGGCCTACGACCGCCGGCTGCTTGTCCGTCCAGGACGGCGGCAGGCCGATTTGAGAAGCGGCGAAATCCTTGATGCCAGGCGACCGGCCGAAGCGCTCGCAGGCCGGGTATTTCGGCCTGCCCCCGAGGCTCGACTTGATCTTCTGAGCGGACGGGAACTTGGGCAGTCCTTTGTAGGGTGTCTTGCCGTTGACGAGCATCTTGGAGAAATCGCTGCCGAAGCTCGAGGCGAGCGAATAGGCATCCCCGACCTGCGACACGCGTGCGCTCGTGGTGATGGCATTGGCGCCCTTGGCCCAGACCATCGCACCCACCTGCTTGCCGTCTCTTGTCCTCGCTTCGGCCTCGACGGCCAAGCCTCCGAGCCCGACCGGCAACCGAGGCACGGGAACCGGAATGACGAATGAGGCGCCGAGCGAAGTCGCGGTCGACACTCCGGCCATCGTGGCGTTCGTCGGCAGGATCCGGGTGACGGTGGCGTGAACGACGACATCGGCGTTCCCCCTCCGGTCGACGACTTGAAACCGGTCGCTGACGCCGACGCAGAGGGCGCGGCTGATGACATTGGCGATGAGGGCCGACTCCGAAGGCTTCTTGATGGAAGGGCCTGCGTTTGGCGAAACCCTCGTTGGCTCGATGTAGATGGTCTTGGCAGCAGCGAGATCGTTTGGTTCGATCTTGAATTTCGCCTTGGTGATCTTGCCGTTGTTCGACGTCAGGCCGTCATAGGAGACCAGCGTGTGAGCCTCTTCGAGCGGCACTGAGGCACAGCCTGCAGCAGCCGATAGGATAAGGCAGGACAGAAGGGCCGAGGCCCCCGGAGGGCGATGGCGGCGAATGATGGCCCGGTCAGCGCGGGAATGTAACATGTCGTTCTCCTATCGTTGGAAGCTGTGAGGAATTGGCGGCTATTGCGAGGATTGAGCAGAATCTGCTGCGGCGAGATCGGCAAAGACCGGCTCGTCTTTCCACAGACTGCCGCTTAACATCTCGGCGTAGCCCAGGTGGTAGACGGCGCGCATGTAGTTGGTGTTGAAGGGATCGGTCATTTTGTAGGGTATTTGCCGATCGATCGAGGCGACCCGAAAGCGGATGCCGTTCTTTTGCGCATAGACGTAGGTGGCGACCAAAGCGCTGCGTGTCTGGGACTTGATGAGGGCAGCGCTCGCTCTGGCCATGACAGCAAGAGTATTGTTCGTGGTCGTGGAGAACTCCGGCATGAGAGCATTGTTAACGATGACATACATGTTCAGCTTGAGGCCCTTCGGCCACGCCGCCAGGCGAGGGCTCGCCATCCACCCCTCGGGGATCGTCAGAATCTGGGATGATGAGCCGCCGTCCGAGTGCATCTCCTCGAACTCCTGGCCGCCTGCCCTAACCTTGATGAGCACGGCCGGGAAAACGCCCGGGATGCTCGCCGAGGCAATGATGACATCCTGAAAGAGCTTCAACGCATCAGGCCGACCGCTATTGGCTATGGCACCCATGTTCCAGACCACCGGTCTCTGCGAATCGAGATTTGAGGTGAGGACGAGAAGGCGCCTGCCCTTGCGGTACTCGACGGCGATTTTGTCCAGGATCTCCCGGGTGAGATGGCGCTCGACCATCCGGCGCAGCGGTTCCTGCTTCAACAGGCTTGGGCCAAGCAGTGCCTTCGGCAGAAAATCCGCGTCCACCAACTCCTTTGCCACCCCGCTCGTATAGAGATCGACGAGCGTGTCATCATAGGCCGGGCCTAGGAAAGCCAGAGGTGCAATCAGCGCGCCGGTGCTGACGCCGCTGACGATGTCGAATTCCGGCCGCTCTTTGCTGTCCGACCAAGCCTTCAGTGCCCCGACGCTGAAGGCCCCTCCGGCCCCGCCGCCGGACAGGACAAGATAATTGACGTCCTTGTGTCTTGGGATTGCCAGCCAGGCTCGCGTATCGGGCAACTGCCGGCCGCTGTCCGCATAGGTGCGGATATCGGCAAATCCTTCGATACTGGCGTCGGCGGCCGCCTTCGGGCTGTAGCTAACCCGGTCCGGCGCCATGCAGCCAGCCAGAAGGGCAAGCGTCAGGATGGCCATCAGTCGAATCAAATTTGTCGCCCTGTCATCGGCCACGGTCAGAGCGGCAATCACCGCCGGCCGTGGAGCGTCGCTGCGCTAGCTTCCTTTCGGATCGCGTCTGATGGCATTAATCGGGATTCGCTGTTGTCTTGGGTTTTGAGTTGTTAAGAGTTGTGATCGACGCCGCCGCTGGACGTCGCCCGCTTCCCGCATCGGCTAGTTAGCCAAGCAGGGAGAAAACTATACGCATAATCCGATAACCACCGCCGTAATTTGGGAGACGTTGATTAGACAGATGGTGAGCGCTTGACTGGTCGTCTGTGGGACAGCTGGAAGAGCTGCTTTTTGAAGGCAGCAAGAGACGGCCCGGTGTTCCAGCGGCATCACTCGCAAGCTGCAGTTCCGCTGATCAGTCCCGCGCCAGCGAAACTTCAGGCGTGAAGATATAACCGCCCAGCCGTACCGTCTTGATGAAGGTCGGCTCCTTGTAGTCGGGTTCGATCTTTTGCCGAACACGGCTGACATGCACGTCGATACTACGCTCGACGGGGCCGGCTGAACCTGCATGCGTGCGGGCAAGGATTTCCTGGCGATTCATGACCTGCCGCGGATTCTGGCAGAACACCAGCAAGACATCGAATTCTGCCGTCGTCAGCGACACATGAACACCATCGCTGTCGGTCAGTTCGCGCGTGACGGGGTCGATGCGCCAACCGGCGAACGTCATGGCTTCCTGAACGGGCTTGATTTGCATGGAATAGGAAGATCGCCGCAAAAGCGCCCTGATCCTTGCCAGGAGTTCTCTGGAATTGAAGGGTTTCGTGACGTAGTCGTCGGCGCCGAGCTCAAGGCCGATCACCCGGTCGACTTCCTTCGTCAACGCCGTCAGCATGAGGATCGGAACCGTGTTGGCCGATCTGATGCGCCGGCAAATGCTGAAGCCGTCCTCGCCCGGAAGCATGCCGTCGAGGACGATGAGCTGAAATTCCTTCTTCTTCAGAAGGCGGTCCATTTCCATCGCGGAACCAACCGCTTCGGCGGCATAGCCCGCTTCCTTCATGAGGTCGATCAACATGCTCGCAATATCGCGGTCATCCTCGACGATCAGGATGCGGACCGAAGCCTGCATGGGTGAATTGACTGCGATATGACTCATATCCGGCGCCTGATTCTGGGAAAGCATCCGCTTCAGTTCCTATCTAACAGAAAATGTTTGCGCATCGTTTATTGCATCTTTCGACCAGCGATTGTTCCTCCACTGGGGAAGCGCGCGCCGCCACGCCGCAAGTAACAGCCGGCCGCGAACAGACGCGACATATCGGCGCTCGCCGGTGGTTCGGCGGGCATGTGAACCGCGGATGAGGTCAGAATTTGTAGCCGACAAACATCATCACTGAAGGCTGAGTCTCCTTCTGAACCACCGGGCTATTGCGCGCGTCGCCGGTGAGAATTCCCAGTTCGGCCTGGCCGCGGATGAACCAGTGCTCGGATGCCAGGTACGTGACCGATGCGGTAAGATCGATGCGCTTGAAGCCTGCGCCTGCATCATAGACTTCAAGGCCGGACCTTGCCGACTGCAAGGGGGTGACCCCAAAATAGGACTTCATGTAATTTTTGTCCGCCCAGGTGGCCGATGCGCCGGCGGAGAAGATGAACTGGCCTACCATGTGAGAATATTCCGCACCGAATGTCCCCGTGACACCGTCGCTGCCCCCGATGATCTTGTCGATCCCGGCACTGAGCTCGATTGGTCCGAGTGAGTAGGATATCACACCGCCGATTTTTGCACCGGAATCAATATCGCCCAATCCCTTCAGATGATCGCTATCATCTTCGTCCCGACCGAACTCCATGCCGCCGCTGGCGCTGATCTTGAAATTCTCGACCTTGTAGATATCGATCAGCAAGCCGGTTGGACCGACATGGACGTAATCGTTGAAAAAGCTTGCGGAAACGAAGGGGACCGGCATGACTTCAAAGTCTTTCGATCCCTCGAATTTCGGGCCGTACACCGCTCCAGCTCCAACAACGACATTCCAGTCATGAAGCTTGCCGCGAATATAACCGGGGCGTTCGCTGGTTGGTGCAACCGGTCCTCCAGCGCCAAATTCGCCCGGATCCGCCGCCCATGCCCCATTGCCTGCCGAAAGGGGAACGGCCAGCGATGGCAAAATCATCAAACCAATTTTCTTTTTCATAAAAGACAAAGTTCGCTCCTGGTGTTTTCCCGAGGCTTGCTGTCCTCGAGCGGACTGCAGCCTGCAGGCAAACCGTTTTGGGATGGATTTTGTCTTGTTAAGAGATGTTTCCGAGGTCGATAGCCGCGCCCTGAGCTGACACTCCCCGACGGGCGGTCACATGACCTAGGCCGAATTCAGCCTGATCGCCTGATACGTCTGCCGGCGTGAAAAGAAGTACCGGATGACGCATCGGCGGCGGAAGACACAACTCTTAATAAAATGAAACGCACTTTCAGAATGAAATTCCTACTTTGCATGCGCGGCCTACGAAGAGGAACCAACTGATGACCGGGAAAAACCCTGCCCCTTCCGTCCTTGTCTACATCCCGGACCAACGCGGATCACATCTTGCCGGAGAAGTGCTGCGGAGCACGGGCTTCGACGTGAGGAGCGCAGGCACCCCACCGGAACTCAAACACGCCCTGGAAGGTCTCCTTTGCAAAGTGATCGTCACCATTACTTCAAAAATCGGCGAGGTGCGGATCCTCTCCAATCTTCCCGTGGTGAACATTCAGGCCTTTGTGCTGCCCAATATCGACGCGGCGTCATCCGCACAGCCGGTGCTGTTCGACAGGGCCGCTTTTCTCGAGCGGGTTCAGACGCTGGCGGCCTCGCATTAGGCGTTCCGCGCCGCATAACAAATAAAAACATCATTCCGGCTGACATTTGCTACCATCGCAACGGGATTGCACTGTTTCGTACTATCTGGTGGTTGGCGAAGGGGCGGCGCGCGGCGAATGAAGCGGGCAGCTATCGGCTGATGCCGCACCGATTAGAAAGGCCGACGATGCTGGCGCGTTTTTTTGCAGGTTCCATCCACCGGCAGATTGCCCTGCTTGCCGTTGCGCCCGTTGTTCTCTTCGCCATCCTCGGCATCATCAGCGAAAACCTGACGATCAAGGAGCCTGAAAGCGTCTCACAGGCGCGCGCCGTTGCCATGCGCATTGAGTTCGTCACCGACATGATCCGCTCTGCCGAAACCGCCGATCAAGAGGCCGCCGTTCTGGACGCTGCGAGAAGGACCGGACTTCAGGTCAAAGAGATCTCCCCAGCAGAACTGCACGGCCCCGAACTCGAGGCGGAGGAAGGCGACTTTCGCTCCGAAATCGAAAAAAATCTTTCGCCGGGCGTCGAAGCTCGGCTGCGGGCCGCGGGTGGCGACCGACAACCGGTGCTGGTCGTTGGCATCGATCAGCGTCGCGCTCTGGCTTTCCTCCCGCCGCCTGCCGTGCCCGACTCCCGCATCACAGATCGCGAAATCAGCGACTTCCTAGCGACCATGGCCATGTTCGTGCCGGTCATTTTATTGTCCCTCTACGGCAGCCGCATGATCGCATCGCCGCTTCAACGCTTTTCTCAGGCCGCACGCGATCTCGACCCGGACAAGGGTCCGGAGCGCCCCTTCGACGAAATTGGGCCGCCGGAGGTCCGCACCCTTGCGAAGTCGTTAAACGACATGCGCAGCCGCGTCCGCGGGATGATCGAAGCGCGCACACACATGCTGCGCGCCATCAGCCACGATCTGAGAACGCCGCTGACGCGCCTGCGGCTCAGGGCTGAGCGCTCAACGGAACCATCCCTGCGCGCCGCGTTGCTGGCGGATATCGATGCCTTGGCGCTGATGGTCGATGAGACGTTGGTCTACCTCAGGAAAGACGCGTCGAAAGAAACTCAGCTGAGAGCCGACCTGCCGAGCCTGATAAATACCGCCTGCAATGACTTTGCCGATATGGGTTATTCAGTGACCTATCACGGGCCTGATCGTTTCGCCTATCCATGCAGACCTCAAGCGCTGAAGCGCGCTATCGCCAATCTGATCGACAACGGCACCAAGTTTGCCCGGCACGTGAATGTCGAACTTCATGTCAAACCGGATCGGGCGATTAGCATCAGCGTCACCGACGATGGGCCTGGCATCCCTGCGTCATCCCATGCCGATGTCTTGGAACCGTTCTACAAACTGGATGCGGCGCGGAACGATCGCGGCGGATTCGGTCTGGGACTGTCCATCGTGAAGGACATCGTCGAAAGCCATTTCGGAACGCTGACGCTGGAAAACTCCACGCCGCGCGGCTTGATCGCCGAAATCAATCTGCCATCGCCCGATGCAATCCATGCTCCGGCAAATACAAACGCAGGATGAATTTGATCGCCAAATTCCGCTGAAACGAAGCAAACTGATTTGTAACTGCTTCAGCAAACATGTATTCGCTCGGTGAACATTCGCACTAACCATAGCGGCTGATCTGCCGCGCACCAACCTAACGCGATTCCGAATGACTGAACATGCCATGACCTGGGGGATCGCCGGCCTCACTGCAATGGGCGTCGTCGTCCGTCCCTTTCGGTGGCCGGAAGCGATCTGGGCCGTTTTCGGCGCTCTGCTCCTGCTCGCCTTCCGCCTGCTCGGACCCCATGATGCCCTGGCGGGCGTCGCCAAGGGCGGCGATGTCTACCTCTTTCTGATCGGCATGATGCTGCTGTCGGAACTTGCCCGGCGCGAAGGCCTGTTCGACTGGATCGCCGCCATTGCGATTGCCTACGCCAAAGGGTCACCCCGGCGACTTTTCGTGCTGGTCTATCTCGTCGGCATGGTTGTCACCGTCTTTCTTTCCAACGATGCGACGGCCGTGGTGCTGACGCCCGCCGTCTATGCCGCCTGCCGCACGGCGCGGGTCAAGGACCCGATGCCTTATCTGTTGATCTGCGCCTTCATCGCCAATGCCGCGAGTTTCGTCCTGCCGATTTCCAATCCGGCAAATCTGGTGATCTTTGCCGGCGGCGACATGCCGCCGCTGTCCCGCTGGCTGTCGACATTCATGCTGCCTTCGATCATTTCGATCGTCGCCACGTTCCTCTGCCTCTACTGGACGCAGCGCCGCGCCCTTGCAGAAGACGCTCTTGCCGCCGACACGCAGCGGCCGCCCCTCTCCCGCAGCGCCCGCCTGGCGGGATGGGGAATCCTGTTGACGGCCATTGTTCTGATCGCGGCGTCGGCCATGCATGTGGATCTCGGCGTGCCGACCTTTGTCGCCGGCACGATCACCACCGTGATCGTTTTGATGCTGACGCGGCAAAGCCCGGCCGAGACGATGAAGGGCATCAGCTGGAGCGTTCTGCCGCTGGTCGCCGGCCTGTTTGTCATCGTCGAAGCGCTCGATCACACCGGCTTGACGAACATTCTCTCCGATCAGCTGGCTGCGCTTGCCTCGTTCTCGCAATCGCAGGCGATCGGAGTGGCGGGTCTGCTCGTCGGCGTAATCTGCAACCTCGTGAACAATCTTCCGGCCGGCCTGCTTGCCGGCAGCGTGGTGCAGGCCGCCGGTGTCTCCGACAAGATCGCCGGCGCCGTGCTGATCGGCGTCGATCTCGGCCCCAATCTGTCGGTGACAGGCTCGCTGGCGACGATCTTGTGGCTGTCTGCCCTGCGCCGCGAAGGCCTGCATATCGGCGCCTGGACCTTTCTAAAACTCGGAACCGTCGTCATGTTCCCGGCACTCGTTCTGTCTCTGGGCTCGCTCTTCCTGTTTTAAGTGCCTACAGGCGAGACGCATGCCGCCCTAACCTTTTGGATCTACACAATTATCTGCTAAAATGGCGCGAGCGGCCTTCATGCAGGCAGTTTCCGAAGCAAGAATTTACTTGCGCAGCGAATGCGACACATTCGAACGCCTGACGGCCATTCAGCGGGGAGGATCGATGATGGGCATCATCGACGAGCGTGAAGAAGCACTCGAGAAAGAGTACATCGTGAAGCTTGAGCGTTCGTTCCATATCCAGGCGAGGCGCGACCGGATGCTGGCACGCTGGGCGGCCGAGCTCATCGGACGAACCGACTTCGACGTCTATTTCGACGAAGTCGTTTCCGCCGGGTTGCTGGAGTCAGGCGATGAGAACGTCTTCAGAAAGATTCTCAGCGACCTGCAATATGCAGACGTCGCTATCAGCGCTCAGACTGTTCGCGAGAAAATGAAGCAGCTTCTGCTTGAAGCGGCAAGGTCCCTCGACGAAGCCGGCTGAAGCCTTTCCGGGCGATGTGCGCCAGCCTGCCGGCACTTCCGTGCCGGAAAAGACTCTCATGACCGTCTCTTCCCGTCCGGCGCAGGCCCTCATGCCAGCTGAGCGCCTCCTCGGGGAAATGAGGCGTCTGGTTGCCGCGTCATTTGCGGCGCGGCAAGACAAACGGATCAACCGCGATCTTGCCGCCACCGAACACGACTAATGCCAGCGCCATTGCCGCCCAGGGCAAATGAAAATTCGCCCAGCCATCCGGGATGGTGAGCTGGATAATCGCCGTCATCAGCAGCAGACCGAGAGCAGCAAAGCGTGTGGCCAGGCCGAGGATCAGCAGAATTGGCAGGACCAATTCTCCAATTCCGGCGGCCGTCGCCATCGTCAGAGGAAACGGGTAGGCAACTGCGCTGCCGAATATATGGAGCTTGAACTCCTCCTCGAAAAGATATCGTGCGCCCGATGAAAGCGTCAGGAAGCCGTCCCATTTCGTCAGCCCCGATTTGAAGAAAGGAATAGCCAGCGCAAAACGCAATGCCAGCAGCGGCAACGACTTGGGAACGGAAGCGAGCAGCGCTTCAGCGCGTGTGACGAAGGAGGCAGCGGCAGCACCAAAGCCGTGCGAAGGGGCCACTTCGGTTTTCATGTGGAGTTTCCTTTATACTGTTGAAGGGCGCTGAACGCGCCGAGACCGGCAAGACCGACCAGCGCCGTTCCGAAATCAAATCCGGGGGCAGCTGCAAATGCCGCCTCTGCCGCCTCGCCAAGAGTGGCGGCATTGAACAAGGCGGCTGCAAAGATGGCGTCCCGCGGTGGCAGGACATGAACATTGACCGACATTTCCGGTCGTGCGACGAGGACCGCTTGCCCACGCCAATCGGAAACCGGCGAAACCATCTCCTCTCGATGTGCGCTCCAGATCGAACCAACCGGAAAAATCGACTGGATCAGGTGCGCCGATGGGTGTGGGACTAGCCGCAAGTCCGAAAGCATCTCGGGCGTCACGGCTTTGAATGCCGCAAGATCGAGAGGCGCGCTGTCGGGGGCGTGGTAAGCGTCTGTCCAGGCCGCCTCGAGCCGGGCGATATCGGGCAGGTAAGCAAGCGCTCTTGCAGGTTCAAAAGCTGCGATGAAATCCGGGAAATCGTCGCCATATTGCATGATCAGCGGTGAGCACGGCTTGTGATCCTGGGCATAGGCGCGCGCCATGGCCAGAAAGAATTCCGAACCAACGAGCCTCTCCGTCACCGGAAAGCGTTGCGCTAATGCCTTTGTGAGCCCGACGAACACATTGTTGCGGTAGACGGCAAACCGCACCGTGTCGGGTTTGCCGCGTGCGTTGATGACGCCGTCGGGCACCGGCCGGTCGGCATGCAGCAAGGCATCGGCGAAGGCAGTTTGGCAGGTTGCGAAATCCATCGTTACGCCGCCCGGATCCGGCGCCCGCCGCGGCGAAACGTTTCGGCGGCGAGCATCGCATCCGCACGTTTCGCCTCTGAATACAGTGTGGCGAAATCCGGAACATTATTGTCCCATTCAATCAGCGTCGGGAGTGCGCCGGTGCGCGCGAGGGTATGTGCGTAGAGCGCCAATACATCGCTCTTCACTGCCGTCGCGTGCGCGTCGATCAGCAGCCGGTCGCCGGTGGAGTCGACGGTTTCGTCGTAGCCGGCAAGGTGAATCTCGCCGACGAGCTCGACCGGAAAACGATCTATATAGGTGGCGGCATCGAGCCGGTGGTTCACCGCCGAGACCATCACATTGTTGACGTCGAGCAGAAGGCCACAGCCCGTCCGCTGCGCGATCGCCCCCAGAAAATCCACTTCATCGATAGTACTGTCGGCGAACAGTATATAGGTGGAAGGGTTTTCCAGCAGCAATTGTCGCCCGAGCGCCTGTTGCGTTTCATCGACATGGTCGACGACGCGTGCCAGCGTTTCTTCCGTGTAGGGTAGCGGCAACAAATCGTTGAGAAATCCCGTTTCATGCGTCGACCAGGCCAGATGTTCGGAAAAGCTCTGCGGCCGATAGCGATCGATCAAGCTGCGAAGTCGATTCAGATGCGCCTTGTCGAGCCCACGCGGCGAGCCGATCGACAAACCGACACCGTGCAGCGACAGCGGATAGTGTTCCGTGATGGCCTGGAGATAGCGATGCGGCGGCCCACCTGCGCCCATGTAGTTCTCGGCATGGACCTCAAAAAAGCCGACATCCGGCAGATCGGCCAGAATAGTCTCATAATGCTCGGGCTTTAGGCCGAGGCCGCCCCGTGCAGGCAGCAGGACAGGTCGGGTTGTCGAAGCAGTCATCGCATTCTCCCGGTTTGGCGAGAAAAGATGGAGGCCCGAGCATCGGGCCTCCCTTTAGGGTCAGCCTTTGGTCGGCTCGAGCTTACCCATGTGCCCCTTGACATTCATGCTGGTGCAGGTGCCGGCTGGGACTGCCTTCCAGGCGTTCCCCTGATAATCCATCGTCGATGTACCTGCGCAGGTCGTGCCGGCACCGGCGGCACAATCATTGTGACCCTTGAGCGCGATGCCATAGCATTTCTCCTTGCCCACCATTTTCTCCGCCGGCAGCGGTGCGGCGAAGGCAGCGGATGAAATCGCAGTGGCAAGCGAGCCTGCGAGGGCAAGGGTCAGAGTGGAACGGTTCATGGATGGTCTCCTCTTGAAAGGTCCGCGTACCGATCATCGGCCGCGTAATCCCTCTTTCGAGCCGACGATCCCGCTTGTTACAGCCACGACGAACACGAATTGGTGATCGGCATTTTCAAGACGCCTGCTGCGGGCGATGACACAATGTTGGAGCCGGCACTGCAAACGGGCCCTCACGCATGTCTTTGGATGAGATGTCGAAGCTCGAACTCGTCCGTGCTGAAAATGGGGAAACGACTCAGCTTATGGGTATTCACCTGTGACGGCTTCAAGGACCAGCGGTCCTTCCGCCTCCAGCCTGACACGGCCCCTGCCGATGCGGGCGAGGCGGATGGGCGCCTGCTTTTCTTCGAGCCGACGGCGCAACAGCAAGAGCCGGGTCTCGAGATTGTCCTTGATCTCCGGCATGCGTGCGCCGGCCGTCAACCGCATTTCCCGGTTGGTGAACTCGCTTCTGCCGTCGCTCAGATGCCAATCGAGCATGAGGCGCAGCAGAGTGCCGGCAACGCCCTTCACGATGTAAGTGCCATCGATAAAGACGCTGTCATCGAAGCGGTGATGGACGACGCGGATTTCTCGGCCGGCCGCGGCAGGCTCAGGCGTGCTGATCGCAGGTCTCTGTTCGGCGGCAGCCGCTGCCCGCTCACTGGCTCTCAGAGCGCCGGCCGCCTGTCCCGCCAGTATCTCGAGAGCAGCCTCGTCCTCTTCGCGAAAAGCGAGCCGCTCCGGACTCTCGATGAAGAGCACGCCCGTCACCGTGCCGCCGGCGATCATGGGAACTGCAATCTGGCTCATCGCCGCCGGCAAATGCGGGAAAGCGATCGTGCGCGTCGCGTTTTCAGCCCCTTCAGCCTCCAGGCCGATCGCTTCGCCAAACCGGCGCACACGGCTCATGTCACTGACCTTGATCGTCTGTCCACCCGCTGCCGCAGCCCCGATCAATCCATCGCCGCCTGCGATTTCCGATCCGAGGCCTGAGCGCTCGTAGCCGATGCTGCCTGTCGTGATCAGGCAGCCGCGATGGTTGTCGTGGATGAGCACGAGCGCGTTGCCGTATCCCAGCACGTGCTTGACGCCGGTGAGCAGGTTGTCGATGATCTCATCGGCCTCCGACTGTCGCTCGATCGCCTTGATCGCCTTGGAAAGATCAGGGAGGCTGACAGGCGCCCGGCTGCTCGGCGGCGAAGCTGTTTCCACCGGCGAGGGAACCTTCTCAATTCCGTACACCCGGAAAATATCGGCGCTCTTCAGCCGCATGACATCCGACATGCCGATCTGCGCGCTGCTCGCCTTGAGCTGGCGGGCGATCTTGTCGAACAGCGGGCCGGCATCGACCGAACGAACGAAACCAATGTCGAGCAGGAACTGATCGCCGGTGAACCCGTCCACCAGGATCAGCGTGACCTTTGGATTGGCGCGTATATTCGCCGCCGTCTTGGCGAAGAACTGGTTGGAGAGTGCGACATGCTCCTCATCGACCCGCACCACATGGGAAAGATAGGATATGTTCGGCATGCCGTCGGCCGATGCCGTGGCGATGATGGAGGGAATGACACCCTCGAAGCAGGCGGAAAGATCGGAAAGCCGCAGATTCATTGGGACCGCGCGCCAACATGGGTGCCCGCCAGCATGCCGGCGAGCGGGCCGGGCGTCTGGACATATATTTCACTGATCACCAGCCGGGCGACCCGCGCCTCACGCGCCGTCAGCCATGGCGAGATGAGATGCCGGGGGACGCCGAGCGATTCGAGCTCGTTTGTCGCTGCGGTGATGAAGTGATCGGCGCGATCGAGGTCGGAACTCTGGATCTCTCGCATGCCGGCGCTCCCCTTCAGCTGGAAACTTACATAATCCGAAGGGGTTACGAAGGTGGCGGCGATCCGCCCGGTCTGCCGGATACCGATTTCGAGCCGCGGCCACTGCCAGGCTGAAAAGATGACGTCGATCGTTTCTCGGTCTTCCAGAAGATGGAAGCCGACGCCGCGTCCCGCCGAAGGACGGCCGGTCTCGTCAGCCACCGCGATGATGCACATCAGCGGCCTGTTGAAAAAATCGAGGAGCCTGTCGTCAAGCCTCACTGCCGCCCCCATTGCTTGCCCAATCCTCCTTAGCAAACTTTTAGGATTCCCGGTACGGCTTGCACATTCATTTAGGAACGCCGGTTTTTTCGCTGCGCTATAGAAGCGACGTACCGGCTCAACGGCCTCGACTACCATCACACCTCCGTGTCCGGCGGCCCCGTGCCGCCGGGCGAATGACAATCGCGCCCGCCCCGCATACCGGAGCGGGCACGGATTTCTGCGTTTCGCCCCAGGGCGAAACCGCCGGCGGTCGATGCGGCACGAATTTGGAGAAAGAGAAATGGAGAAGTTTGATCGTGCGGCGGTTTCGCCGCCGGGGCATGGGATGCCGGCAATGGCGTTCGGCAAGCATGTCATCCGTATTATGGCGGGCAATACCGGCGGTTCGCTCGGCCTGTTCGAAGCCTGCGTGCTGCCTGGCGAAGGTCCGCCACTGCACGTGCATGAACGCGAGGACGAGTTGTTCCGCGTTCTTTCCGGCCGCTTCGGCTTCTGGTGCGCCGGCGATTATGTCGAACTCACGGAAGGCGGCTCTATCGCCTTGCCGCGCGGTGTGCCGCACCGGTTCCGCAATGTGGGGCAGACGGAGGGCCGCCTCATGGTCGTCGTCACGCCTGGCGGGTTCGAAAGCTTCTTTCCGATTGTCGAACTCTGCAAGCCGGAAACGCCCGAGCAGATCGCCTCGATCGCCAGGGGCTTCGGCCTGACCTTCCCACCCGAGGACGATCGCAAGGTCGCCTGAACCAACGCAAACACGTCTCGATAATGAGCAACGGTCCACTTGAAAGGAGACCGAACGATGACACATGCAACTTCCAACGAAAACGCAGTGACCCTGACAACCGCGCAACTCGATGCCTATTTGGCTCGGATCGGGGTCGAGCGGCCTTCGCGCCTCGACATAGACAGCTTGTCGCAGTTGCATCGCGCCCATCTCATGAGTTTTACATGGGAGGCACTGGACGCCTTCATGGGATGGCCCTCCTCGATCACCCCGGCTGCGGCATTCGCCAAGATGGTCGAAAGGCGGCGGGGCGGCTGGTGTTATGAGATGAACGGCCTCTTCGGCGCCGCGCTTGCTGCACTGGGCTTCCGTGTGACGCGCCTTTGCGGCGCGGTCGACCGGGAAAAGCTTGGCGACATCGCCATCGGCAATCATCTGACGCTGCGTGTCGATCTCGACCGTCCCTATCTCGCCGAGGTCGGCATAGCGGACGCCATCATCGAGCCGGTGCCGCTTGTGGCCGGGCCGATCAGCCAACGCGGCTTCGATTTCTCCATCATGCCGGCCGACGGGAGCTGGCTGCGTTTCAATAATCATGTTCTCGGCATCGCGAAAAGCTTCGATTTCCGGCTCGACCACAGCGACGAAGCCGCGATGGCCGCAACACATGGCTGGCTGATGCAAGATCCCGGTTCTCCTTTCACCAATGCGCTCGCGGTGTTGCGGCATACGGCGGACGGCTACGTCGCCCTCCAGAACGACCGTCTGCGCCGCGTGACGGCGAACAGCCTCAGCGAGGAGCCCATTACGAGCGCCGCCCATCTCGGCGACACGTTCGAGACAGTCTTCGATCTCGACATTCCCCGGTCCGACCGCGTCTGGGAGCGCCTCCAGACGATCCGCCGCGACAAGGCTGCGTGAACCGACAACCTCATCATTTCCCATCCGAGGAACCATCAATGCTTCGCACAACTGCACTCGCCCTTGCTCTTACCTTGAGCACGACCTTCGCTGCCCTTGCTACCGCAACCGATCCTGCGCCGGGTGGGGCCTACAAGACCGATCCCTCGCATTCGAGCTTCAATTGGTCATTCGACCATTCCGGCCTGTCCCACTACACCGCGCGCTTTACCGGGGTCGATGCGCGGCTCGACTGGAAGCCCGAAAAACCTGAAGCCTCCACGCTTTTGGTGACCATCGATCCGCTTTCGGTCCGCACTGATTATCCATGGCCCAACAAGGTCAACTTCGATGCGGAGATCGGCGGAGACGAGAGGTTCCTTGCAGCCAAGCCGATCACCTTCGTTTCCAGGGCGATCCATGTGACGGGCGAGAAGACCGGCACCGTCGAAGGCCTCCTGACCTTGCGCGGCGAGACGCACCCGGCAAAACTCGACGTCACCTTCAACGGCTCAATGGCGAAGCACCCAATGATGGGCGTCCCGAAGATCGGTTTCTCGGCGACCGGCAGCATCCGCCGCAGCGATTGGGGACTGGATTTTGCAATCCCCGAACTCGGCGACATCGTCACCTTCGCGATAGAAACGCAGATGGTGCCGGCTGATTACTCATTCCAGTGAGAAGCAAGGCGAGCGGCAGGTCCAACCGGACCTGCGCCGCCTGCGGTGGATCGGGGCCGATTTCGCTGGAAATGGCGACGCGACCCCTTTATCTTACAGGCGATGGCGTGTGCTGCGTGCGCCGCGGGCTTTCCCGAAATCGACGGAGACTGAAGATCAACCTTCCAAAACACAGGGAGCGCTGACCGGTGTCGCAGCCTATCTCTCCAGGTCTCATCCGATCCACCCTTCGCCAGTTCCTCGATAGCGAAGCTTCGGGCGGTCTCGTGTTGATGGCGGTCGCGTTGGCGGCAATCGTGACGGCGAACTCACCGCTTGCAGAGGGTTACTTCCACGCACTTCACATCTATCTGGGGCCGCTCAGCCTGCTGCACTGGATCAATGACGCGCTGATGGCGCTGTTCTTTCTCCTCGTCGGGCTCGAGATCAAGCGCGAAATGCTGGACGGCCAACTCTCCAGCTGGAGCCGCCGCATTCTGCCGGGTGCGGCGGCACTGGGAGGCATGCTGTTCCCCGCCCTCTTCTATATCTTGTTCAACCGGGAAAACCCGGCCGCCCTGCGTGGCTGGGCGATACCGACCGCGACGGACATCGCGTTCGCGCTCGGCGTCATCTCGCTGTTCGGCCCGCGCGTGCCTGCCTCGTTGAAGATCTTCCTGGCGGCACTGGCGATCATCGACGACCTGGGGGCGGTCGTGGTGA
This sequence comes from Rhizobium atlanticum, assembly GCF_030182485.1. Taxonomy (NCBI): domain Bacteria; kingdom Pseudomonadati; phylum Pseudomonadota; class Alphaproteobacteria; order Hyphomicrobiales; family Rhizobiaceae; genus Rhizobium; species Rhizobium atlanticum. The sequence continues at coordinate 75,665 of NZ_JAQJCJ010000008.1, read as the reverse complement.
TTGCACTGTTCTACACCAACGATCTCAATCTTCTGGCGCTTGCCGGGGCCGCGGCGGTGCTCGCGGCGCTTTACGGCATGAACCGTGCACGTATTCTGAAGCTCTGGCCGTATCTGCTGCTCGGCGCCGTGCTCTGGGTGCTCGTCTTCGCATCCGGCATCCACGCAACACTGGCCGGCGTTCTTCTCGCTCTTGCGATTCCGCTGAAGGTGACGCCGGGAACACCCGAAGCAAGCCACGACCAGTCGCCGTTGCACCATCTCGAGCACGTCCTCCACAAACCCGTTGCCTTCATCGTCGTTCCGATCTTCGGCTTCGCCAATGCCGGTGTCTCCTTCTCCGGCGTCTCGGTAGCCACGCTGACGGAGCCATTGACGCTCGGCGTAGCGGCAGGCCTGTTGCTTGGAAAACTGGTCGGCGTTCTCGGCACCGTCTTCCTGCTCGTCAAACTCGGCCTCACCGACCTCCCGGCAAAGGCGAGCTGGGGGCAGATGACCGGTGTGGCCGCCCTCTGCGGCATAGGCTTCACCATGAGCCTTTTCATCGGGCTGCTTGCATTCAACGATCCCGAGGTCCAGGACCACGTGAAAATGGGCATCCTGCTGGGATCTCTGCTATCCGGTCTGGTCGGCGCGGCGATGCTCGCAACCTTCCATCGACGATCCTGAGAGGGGCTTGCAGGTCTTCGTGAAGAACCCCGCCGATAGCGCCTTTGTTTCGGCCGGAGGAGACGTCCTGTCAAAGCTTTGGATCAACCATCTACCACAAAAACCTGCTCGAATTATACGCAAATTTTGGATAAAGTCGGCCAGTCGCTGGCCCAGCAGTGACTTTTGTCTATTCGCTATTTTATTATCCCGAGCCAGCATCGATTACACTTCGGTTTTAAATGTCGGTACCTTTAGGTTCAACCTCACTGCAGAATAGATGCCGCAGCTATAGTGTTGAAGATCTCATTGCGGATGCCTCCTTTGCTGCGGCTCTGCGCGAATCCGCATCCGAGTTACTGGCAATTCATCGCAGAGCTCCCAGAATAGTGCGTTATGTGGCCGATCTGCAGAAGTGGCTGCTCAGCCAGGCGGCATTAGCGTTGCATTTTGAGCGGAAACTCAACCCGTCCTGCCCCCCTTTGACCGCTTCCAACCTCGCAAAGTTTCTCGTTGAGAACCACATCGCCAGCCACAACACCGTCGTCTCACATATGAAGGAGATGGCGTATTACAAATTATTCGAGCCGGTGGAGACGACGGATCGGCGCGCCAAACCGTTACAAGCGAGCGCCTATGCTGAAGCCTTGATCCGGCAATGGTTCGAGGGGCACCTTCGTTCGCTCGACGGCATGGATGCGGGAGATCGCTGTCGGTGGTCGGAAGCGGATGAGACAATTCTGTATCGCGCTCAGCCGCGTATTGCACGTCGACTGTTTAACCATCCGGATTGGTACAGCCCGCCCGAAAGCATTGCGCTGTTCGTGAGGTCCGAATCCGGAAGCAACATACTGCACGACCTCATGTCGCGTGTGCCACTGGCACCGGTCGTAGGTGAACGAACCTGGGTGGGCGATGTCTCCGCTCAATTGACCGCAGCCGAATATGTCATTTCCCGCAGTCATGCCAGCAGATTGCTGGCGGCCGCGCGAACTCAAGGATTGCTGGGATGGCAGGCTACCCAAATGAGCGGAGATTGCTGGATTTCCGCGCGATTCGTCCTCGACTACAGAAGCTGGCAGGCCACGAAATTCTCGGTTATCTCCGAGGTTTTGGCGAGTATCGAGTAGATGCGTGCCTGTGATCGCGCCGGCGAATGTATTTCAAGAACGGCACAGATAGTCTCGGCCGCCCTGCCCGGACCTACACGCTTTATGTGAAATGCTAGGGTTCCCGGGTGGCTGAGGTTAAGCCGCGATCAGGTTCCGAACGCCGCGGACGGCGACAGCCGCAGCGGCGTGTCGTCGATGTCCATGAAATCGCCTCGTTAAGGTGGATAAGTTTTGTAGAAGATTGCAAATCTCCGCAGCCGGAGTCATTCATGCGGGCGCCGATCGAGCGGTAAGCCCTGCTCAAGCAGCTGCGAATATTCTGCCCAGAACCACGATGCCTGCCGAAGGAGAAAAGCGAATGCGTGTCTTGGTTCTGACTGTTGTTCGTCTCGGACCTGCTTTGGTCTATGCCATCGGCGCAATATTTGCCGCCAGCATGCTACTGCTGGCGATGTATCCATCACGCCCGTTTGCTTGGGCGCTTTACCTGACTTTGCTGCCGGTGTTGCGCCTACCCCTTATGTTACTTAGCGTGGCGGGGATGGGAGCGTGGGAGCTTCTCGCGGCGTTTGCATCGATGGCGATTTTCGGCGTCTATCTTTCTTTTCATCCGAAACGGTTTCTTAGGGCACGCTTCGTTCATGCTCATATTGCGCTGATCGGTTTGGTGCTTGCCAATGCGGCTGCAAGCACAACTGAAGCAGGTCGCAGCGGGACGTCACTCCCCGGTTATGTCGACTGGTCACTGCCGTTGCCTACCGCGCTCCTCGGAACCGCGTTGATCATCCTGGCCGCCCTCGCGTGCCTTTCCACTCACGCCGAAATCATCCGAGGCATCCGGATCCGGGCCTGCATTGATAGGCTGCTGGAGCATCGCGTGTCCTTGCATTGACGGACGCCGGTGTAAGTCACATCCCCAATAGTTGGTATTTACCGATTTAATCAGTTGCGATTGCCATTTCTCGCAACCGTGCGAAGATGCGTTCAAACAACGCGGGGGTACCAATGAGCAATCGACACTTGATTATTGCAGACATTATCGGCCGTATTGGAATCTGCTCCTATTCAATACTAGGTGTGTGGACGAAGATCACACGGATGATGACGACCGGCGACTATCCGTCCAGGGGTGTCGTATTCCTAATAGCTGAGATCGCTGCGATCTTATTTATCGGCATGATGTGTGTCGTGACCCTAACGAGAATGCCCCAAGTGCGGTCTGCGCGCGGCGTTGAACCATACCTGACGGCGATGGCAGGCACCTTCCTCTTCCTGCTGATCGCCTTCCTGCCGCCGCCAATGGTATTGCCAGATACTGTGCGTCTTGCCGCAACGGTTTTGATGATCACTGGCTGCCTTTCATCGGCATATATGCTTGCGATCCTCGGCCGCAGTTTCAGCATAGCACCGGGTGCAAGAGCTCTGGTCACAACGGGGCCATATTCCATCGTCCGCCACCCGCTCTATCTGACCGAGGAGATATTCGTTATCGGGATGATCCTGTTCAGCTTTTCTCCGTGGACGGTATTTCTCGGAATCGTGCATTGGTGCCTGCAACTTCGCCGGATGATTAACGAAGAGACGGTTCTCCGGGCGGCATTTCCAGACTACCGATCATATGCCGAGCGCGTCCCCCGGGTGGTTCCGTTTCTGCCCATGCGCGGCAAACGCGCCACGACCACTGCGTGACGGCCTGTGAATGCTCTTTTCTCGCTAGGCTTGGTGATTGAGGGGTTGACGGACAATCATGATCTGGTCGCTACAGGTACTGCGTTTCATCGCCGCATTGATGGTCGTCTACCTGCATGCGGCGCTGACGGCCTACCAAGCCACCGGATCAAGCGGGATTTTCCCGCCGATGATCCAGGTTGCGGGCGCCGCCGGCGTCGATATTTTCTTCGTCATTTCCGGGGTCATCATCACCCGGACAGCCCGCGGCCTGACATGGCAGCAATTCGCGTGGAAACGAATTCGTCGCATCCTCCCGATGTACTATCTCGCATCTATCCCAGCAGCATTCATCGCCGCAAAATCCGGCTTCGGCTGGCGGGAGACAATCGCGACGCTAACCCTGTGGCCGGCGTTCGATCAGATGGCAGCGCCCGTCCTGCCTGCCGCATGGACGCTCTGTTTCGAAATGCTCTTCTATGGGGCGGCGACGCTTGTCCTCCTCGACCGGCGTTACTTGCCGGCGATCCTCGGGATCTTCGCGGTGTCGCTGACGTTCCGATCGACAGCGCCGGTTTTCCAATTCCTCGGCAACCCCATCATCCTCGAATTCATGATAGGTGTCGCCTTGGTGTACGCGCCGGCAGTCAAAGGCGCTGGATGGGGCATACCGGTTGGCGCAATCGCAATTCTCGCCGCCGGCTCGCTCGGCATGGCACCCCACGGCGATACGCTGGACTTCCTGATCGGCCAGGATGCTTTGCAGCGCGTGGCAGTTTATGGCATTCCTGCCGGATTGATCGTTTTCGGCACGATGCAGATCAATGCCGGAAAGAGCGTCTGGGCATACCTCGGAGAGGCCTCCTACGCGCTCTATCTCTTTCACACAGTCCCGATTTCGGCACTGCTGACGCTGTGGATATTCTATCCTTTGCCGCCCGATATCATCATCGCGATCGGTGTCGCGGTCTCCCTGCTGTTCTGCTGGCGCATTCACGAGAAGGTCGAAAAGCCGCTCCTGAGACTATTCAACCGATTGCCCCGCGGCGTAGTTACGGGCCGATCGCTGTCAGATAGGTATTAAGCGCGTTGTACAAGTCGGTGCTTCAGTATCGCTCAGCTGCGGATACCGCCGAGGGCGACCTCGATGCGCTCTTCACCCGCATCGGACGCGGCGATCCGGTCCAGCTGAACATGCAGAGCGGCACCGTCTTCGTCATCACCGGGAAGCAGCGCCGATGAGCCTCGATCTCTTCAAAACCGAGATGCGGATGAGCGCTGCCATCTCCGACTGCACCTTCTACCGTGACGAGCTGCGCCGCGTTTGGGATGGGGGCAAGCCCATCCTCGTCGTTTGTATGCTCAACCCCTCCGACGCCGATCACCGACGCAATGATCCGACGGTGCTCGTGCTCATCTGGTTTGCCAAGCTCTGGGGCTATGGCGGCATCCTGATCGTCAATCTTCACGCCTGGCGCTCGCCATCCCCGAAGGAAATGATGAAGGCTAAGGACTCGATCGGTCCGCGCTGCGACAACTTCATCGATCGCGCCCTTATCATTGCCCGTCACCAGAACACGCCTGTGCTGGCAGCATGGGGCAATGGTGGCGATTACCTCAGCCGTGACACGTGGTTCAAGCACCGCGCCCGCCAGCAGCTCGTCGACATCGTCTGCCTTGGCCTGACAAAAGGCGGCTTCCCCAAACACCCGATGGCGCGCGGCCAACACCGCATTCCGCGCGACCAGCAGCCGGTCATATTCCAGAGAGCGATGGAGGTCGCGTGATGAGCCGCGGACATCCGATAACCTCGACAAACGGTCGCGGGCCGACGTTTGTCGTTTGTGGAAACATGTTCGTGGAGCGATTGCCGGAAGCCCCGCTCGCATTTCACAATTGAGGGGCTGGTCAGGGCCAGTAAGCAGCGTCCTGATCGGCGCATCGCTCGGGGCGCAATTCATTCCCAAATTCACGCCGATAGATTGGAGCGGTCTTGTCGCAGTAGGTCTTGGCGTCCAGCCCCAAGGGTCTGCGGCCCGTGCGGCAATGCAATCTCCAGAGCCGAAAGCCACCAATCAGAGGCGGCTTGCGAAAGGTGCGATCTAGCTGGTTTCGAAGGGCGATGACGAGAGCTAAATTCGGCATGCCGCGTGAACAAATGTGTCCGGAGATTTTCGTTCATGCATAATATCAGGACACTCAGGCTGGAAAAATCAAACAATATCAATGCTGATCATCGTGATGGTGCCCAGGGGCGGAATCGAACCACCGACACGCGGATTTTCAATCCGCTGCTCTACCAACTGAGCTACCTGGGCCAACCCGCTTCGCTACGGTGTTCTTGATGAAAAGAACCGCGGGGCCTTGGTTCGCCCCGGAAGCGAGCGGGGTTATAGCATCTTGTTCGGCCATGGCAAGCGTCAAATGACTCTTTTTTGACGGTCTTGCCGGTTTTGCGGATTCATGTGGAAAAATAAGAGCTTCGGAGAGGAAATCTCCTAGTTTTCCTCGTCGGGATAATCGGCCTTCGTTTCGTCGTCGGCCACCGGAATGGCATAAGAGCCGGTCAGCCAGCGGGAGAGATCGAGCTCGCGGCAGCGGTTGGAGCAGAAGGGGTAATGTTCGCGGTTCGATGGTTTGCCGCATTCCGGGCAAGGGCGCGTCTTGCGCAGCGGTTCGACCTTGGCGGCGGCTTTCTTGTCTTCGGGCATGATCGGTCCGTCCTGTAGCATGGCGCGCAAAAAGTGTCAGCGGATTTGCGACTGCGACATGAATAAAAACAAAGCCTTAAAGGGCGACACGGAGATCTGAGAGATCGTGACGCGCTTTAAGCATCGGCCGTCGGTCAGCCCTCCGGCCACCGGCTATGCACATCGAAGCCCTCGCCGGTCAGAAGCAGAATGGTTTCATAAAGCGGCAGGCCGACGACATTGGTGTAGGAGCCCACCATCTTCTGCACGAAAGTGCCGGCGAGACCCTGGATGCCATAAGCGCCCGCCTTGCCGCGCCACTGGCCGGAGGCAAGATAGTTCTCGATCTCGAAGCCGGACAGCCGCTTGAAGCGCACCTTGGTCTCGACGATCTTCTGGCGGATCTTGCGTTCGGGCGTCACCAGGCAAACGCCGGTATAGACGAGATGGTTGCGTCCCGAGAGGAGGTGCAGCGAGCTCAGCGCCTCGTCGGCGAATTCAGCCTTGCCGAGAATGCGCCGACCCACGGCGACCACCGTATCGGCGGAGAGGATATAGCTGCCCTTCCAGGTGATATCACCCTTGATGGCGGCAAGTGCGGCCTCGGCCTTCTCGGCCGACAGCCTTCGGGCGAGCGAACGCGGGTGCTCCGACTTCTTCGGCGTCTCGTCGATATCCATCGGCATCAGGCGCGAAGGCTCGATGCCGGCCTGGTTGAGCAGGTCGACGCGACGGGGCGAGCCCGAGGCCAGAATGAGCTTGTATTTCAGCGCCATGAAACCTCGACCATCGGCGGACGGGAGCGGGCAGACTTACTTGAAACGGTAGGTGATGCGGCCCTTGGTCAAATCGTAGGGCGTCATTTCCACAAGCACCTTGTCGCCCGCCAGAACGCGGATGCGGTTCTTGCGCATGCGGCCAGCCGTATGGGCGATGATCTCGTGTTCGTTTTCAAGCTTCACGCGAAACGTCGCATTCGGCAGAAGTTCGGTGACGATTCCCGGGAATTCGAGGACTTCTTCTTTCGGCATATAGTGGTTTTCTTCCTGTGTGTTGCAGAGGCAGCGCAGAGCGCGCCTTTAAAATTTCGGCGGAAACTACACAATCAACGCAGGTTTGTGAACCTTGTTGATCAGGCTTTCCTTTATTTGTTTTCATGCCGATTGCGCGGCAATGCCATTTCGTCTGAGCAGCCGGCTTTCGATGAGACCGGCCAGGTGGTCGCGGACCTCGCGATAGCTGTCCAATATCTGTTCGCGCGTCCCGCTGACGACCGTCGGATCCATGGTCGGCCAATAGACGACGTCGACCGCGTTCGACCGCGTCAGTTCCAGCGCCGCATGATGGGCCTGCGGCGAAAGCGTGATGATCAGATCGAAATAATCGTCCTCGAGTTCATCAAGCGTCTGCGGCTGGCGGCGCCCAAGGGAAAGCCCGATTTCCTCAAGCACGACATCGACGAAGGGATCGCGCTCGCCGGCGCGAACGCCGGCCGACCTTATATAGGTATTGGACGGCAGAATGCTACGGGCGATCGCTTCGGCCATCGGCGAGCGGATGGCGTTCAGCCCGCACATGAAGAGGATCGCGCCCGGCCTCTTCGCGTCTTCGACATCGCCGGCAAGCTCCATCGCCGTCATCCACGCCAGTAGAGCACGCAGACCAGCGTGAAAAGCCGCCGTGCGGTGTCGAAATCGACCTCTATCTTGCCGGCCAGCCTGTCTTTCAGCGTCTGCGAGCCTTCATTGTGGATGCCCCGCCGGCCCATGTCGATCGCCTCGATACGGCTTGGCGTCGCCGATCGGATCGCTTCGTAATAGCTTTCGCAGATCATGAAGTAATCCTTGACGATCCGCCGGAAGGGGGTAAGCGACAGGATGTGGGTGGCGACATCGCCGCCTTCTTCCGTCTTGATGGCGAAGACCAGCTTCGAATCGACCAGCGAGATGTTCAGCCGATAAGGGCCGCCGGAATGGCCGAGTGGCTCGAAGCTGTTCTCCTCGATCAGATCGAAGATGGCGACGGCGCGCTCATGCTCGACATCGGGCGTCGAACGGCCGATCGTATCGTCCAGGACGACGTCGCAAAGCCGGAATTCGCCCGCCGCCATCCCCTCACCTAATCGAGGTTGAGGCGGATCGCGACCGACCGCGCATGGGCATCGAGGCCTTCGGAGACCGCAAGCGCGATCGCCGCCGGGCCCAGGGTGCGCAACTCACCCGGCCCAAGGCGCAGGATCGAGGTGCGCTTGACGAAATCGAGCACTGATAGACCGGAGGAAAAGCGGGCCGAACGCGCCGTCGGCAGCACATGGTTCGAACCGCCGACATAATCGCCGATGACCTCGGGCGTATGAGCACCGACGAAGATCGCGCCGGCATTGCGGATGCCGTCGAGCAGCCGGTCGGGATCGGCGACGGCGAGTTCGAGATGTTCGGCTGCGATGCGATTGGCAAGCGGAATGGCCTGCTTCAGATCGGCAACGAGGATGACCGCGCCAAAATCGCGCCAGCTTGCCGCTGCCGTCTCGGCGCGGTTCAACGTCTTCAGCTGGCGTCCGACCGCTTGCTCCACCGCCTTGCCGAATAGGGCATCGTCGGTGATGAGGATCGCCTGGGCGCTGGCATCGTGCTCGGCCTGCGCCAAAAGGTCGGCAGCGACCCAATCGGGATTGTTGTCCTTGTCGGCAATCACCAGCACCTCGGAGGGGCCGGCGATCATATCGATGCCGACGGTGCCGAAGACGTGGCGCTTGGCGGCGGCGACATAGGCATTGCCGGGACCGGTGATCTTGGCGACCGGTGCGATCGTCTCGGTGCCATAAGCGAGAGCGGCGATCGCCTGAGCGCCGCCGACACGGTAGATCTCGGTGACGCCGGCAAGCCTGGCGGCGGCGAGCACCGCCGGATTGACGGCACCGCCGGTGGCGGGAACGGCGATGACGATGCGGTCGACCCCGGCGACCTTGGCCGGCACCGCATTCATCAATACCGAGCTCGGATAGCTTGCGGTGCCGCCCGGAACATAGAGCCCGACCGCCTCGATCGCCGTCCAGCGCGAGCCGAGACCGACGCCCATGTCGTCCTCGTAGATATCATCCTTCGGCAGCTGACGGCGATGGTGGCTCTCGATGCGCAAGGCCGCGAGCTTCAGCGCGCCCAGCACTTCGGCAGGCACCGCCTCGATTGCGGCGTCAATCTCCTCAGGCGTGACGCGCATCGGCACTTTGGCAAAATCGATGCCGTCGAATTTCAGCGAATATTCGGCCAGCGCCACATCGCCGCGCGCCCTGACATCATCGATGATGGCACGGGCGACTGAATTCACATCCTCGGACACTTCGCGCTTCGTCGTCAGAAAAGCGGCAAAATGCTGCTCGAAACCTTCCGATGCCTGATCCAGCCAGATTGCCAAGAGCTATATTCCTTCTCAACTCGAACCGCGATGTTCAAACTTCAGGCATCAGGCCCTTTAGGGGTGGCGGGGTTTGGAAGCCGCCTGCCATGCGCCGCCGATATCAGCCATCTGGACCTCGATACATTCGACGTCGAGCGCAATCGAGGCCGTTCCAGACAGCGCCAGCTCGATGGTGCCATCCGGCCCCTCGCCCTTCTTCTCGAAACGCAGCGCCAGCAGCGACAGCACCTCATCGCGTTTGCCGCGATCGACGCCGAGCGAACGGACGGCAAGCACGCGCTTGAACACCAGAGCGGCGCGGCGGCGCTCGAAACCCTTGCGCTTGCGCGCGGCACTTTCCCAGACGAAACGATTGGCGGCAAGCGCGAACTGGGCACCGCGCGGCGACCAGTCGATGTCGCCGACCTTGAAGACGCTATCCTGCATATGCGCAGAAATGATCGCGAGGTCCTCGTCATCAAGCGCAACAAGCTTCAGGTCGGTCATTCAGGCTCAATCCCCAGAGCAGGATGCCGAAAAGTGCGAGCAGTTTTCGGACGACATCATGCTTTTGCTGTTTAACAGGCATCGCCGGAATGGCGATGCGTCAGACAAGGGAAATAAGATGCTGCGACCGATTACGCAACCGGAATGAAGGTCTCTCTTACTCGCTGATGCGCTCGACGACGGCGCCGCAGCGGGTCAGCTTCGCTTCGAGCCGCTCGAAGCCGCGGTCGAGGTGGTAAACGCGGGAGACTGTGGTTTCGCCCTCGGCGGCGAGGCCGGCGATGACGAGCGAGACGGAGGCGCGCAAATCGGTCGCCATGACGGGGGCGCCGCGCAGGCGCTTGACACCCTCGATCTTCGCGGTCTGGCCCGAGAGCGTGATCCTGGCGCCGAGCCGGGCAAGCTCCTGCACGTGCATGAAGCGGTTTTCGAAGATCGTCTCGGTGACATGCGAGATGCCGGAGGAGCGGGTCATCAGCGCCATGAACTGTGCCTGCAGATCCGTGGGGAAGCCCGGGAAAGGATCGGTGACAATATCGACCGGCTTGATGCCGGCGCCGTTGCGCCTGATGCGCATGCCGTTATTGGTCGCGGAGATGTCAGCGCCAGTCCGGCGCAAGGTTTCCAGCGCGGTCTCGAGCAGCGCCACATCGGTATTTTCGAGCACGACGTCACCGCCGGCCATGGCGACGGCCATGGCGTAGGTGCCGGTCTCGATGCGGTCCGGCAGGACGCGATGACGCGCGCCCGACAGCGAGGTGACGCCTTCGATGGTGATGGTCGAGGTGCCGGCGCCTGATATCTTGGCGCCCATGGCGTTCAGGCAGTTGGCGAGGTCGGCGACTTCGGGTTCACGGGCGGCGTTGCCGATGACAGTAGTGCCGCGGGCAAGGGTCGCGGCCATCATCAACACATGGGTGGCCCCGACGGAGACCTTCGGGAAGGTGTAGCGCGCACCGATCAGCCCGCCGTCCGGCGCCCGGGCATTGATATAGCCGGCATCGATCTCCATGGTCGCACCGAGTGCCGTCAGGCCGTCGATGAAGAGATCGACGGGGCGCGTGCCGATGGCGCAACCGCCCGGCAGCGAAACGCGGCAATGGCCCTCACGCGCCAAGAGCGGCCCAATAACCCAGAAGGAGGCGCGCATCTTCGAGACCAGTTCGTAAGAAGCGGTGGTATCGACGATGGTGCGGCAGGTGAAATGGATCGTGCGGGCGTAGGAATCCTCCTGGCGCTCGCGGCGGCCGTTGACGGCGACATCGACGCCGTGATTGCCGAGGATGCGCATCAGAAGCTCGACGTCTGCCAAGTGCGGCACGTTTTCCAGCGTCAGCGTGTCACTGGTCAGAAGCGAGGCGATCATCAGCGGCAGTGCGGCATTCTTGGCGCCGGAAATCGGAATGATGCCATTCAGCTCATTACCGCCGACAATTCTGATACGATCCATGTGCGCTTACTTCCTGAAAGTTCTGCCTTGAAAGAAGGAGTGAGGTGTTTAGGGGATTTATGAAGAGGCTTCAATTCGCCAGGGACGGAACATTACGATTCGTCCATTTTTGCGGCGGGCAGCCCGTTAGTTTCGTCGGCCTGGCCGGAACGGCGGGCACGCACCTGCTGTTTGCGTCTGGAAAGATTTTCCCTGAGCTTTTCGGCGGCGCGCTCGCGGCGCAGTTTCGCCTGTGCCTCGATCGCCTCTTTACGGCTCTTCTGGCCGGCTTCGGTCTTGTCGTTCATGTCAACAGAATTAGCCGAATTCGCGCCGATCCAAAAGTCCCTTGCATCTCTATCCACGCGAAGTTGGATTTTGCGGCTTGCGCTTGTCGTCAAGCTGTGGCAATAGCCGCCCCGTTCCCGCAATTGAGCCGCCCGGCTCCACGCGGATCTGGTCCTGCTGCCGTAGCTCAGTGGTAGAGCACACCCTTGGTAAGGGTGAGGTCGGTGGTTCAATCCCACTCGGCAGCACCAGTTTTCTTTCAGCAGCGGACATTATTACGTCTGCGCTCGATGAGCGCTAGGGACAAGTGGGAAGCAGCACGCTACCGTGAGCGCAATCGGGAACATCAGTTTCGAGACGATAGGGCATGGATGGCGACAGGGCCCATCTGTCAAGAAGCTCGGCATTTACCCTCACAGGCACTCCATCGTAGATGTCCTCGACATACCATTGCTGTAATGCCTCTTCGCGCATCAAGCGTGCGCGAAAGGCAGCGATATCGATCGCGTGTACAAACTGACTGACGGCGGTTTGCAGATATTCCAGCTGCATTCTTGGGAGGACGTCAGAGTGTATACGCGCCAGGAAGGCCTCTTCGGCTGACATCTCTGCGCCGCCGGCGAACGCCGGCAGTGCCAGCGCCACTGAGAGAAAAGCAGCCTGAATCAAATTTCGATCGAAACCCATGTCGAGCCCCCAGCTTTCCGAACACGGTAGCGGTAGCATCGCGCTAGCGGCATACAACTTATCTGCGACTACTCAAAATTGCTCCGGTCGCGCACACCCAGGCGATCCGCGTCACTCAAGCTGGCAGTGGCCTGATCAGCAACAAACGATTCACCATTGTTGACGGCAAAAATCGCGCTAGAATGCCTACCATGGCGGCGTCCGTCCTGAGAATGGGAGGCGCAGCATCCTGTTTCTGTCGACAATCTTGGAGGAGTATCGATGGCAACTGAACGATGGAACAGCCCGGTCACGGTCGGTTTCGAAGATGCCGATGCGCGAACGGTTACCGGGCCGTTCGATGCGTTGAAATGCCTAGCGGATTTCTGGCCGAGTTCGCGCGGGCTTCATTATATCAAGGCGCGCAGCACCTGCCGGGCAGCGCTCGACGGGCGCAAGAGCGTGGAGGAGGCGAGAGCCGAGTTCCTGGCGGCGGCCGAAGAGGCGAAACTGAAGCTGCACTAGCAAGGCCGTCGGCTATTGTCGATTTGATCGGCATGACGTGCCGGAACGATACATTGTCTAATTTTTGCTTAACCTTGCATCCAGCAGGCGCCGGGTTTTGGCGCAAAAGGCGTTGCGCCTGGGACAGGTGCTTCGATAGAAAACAGGCAGCCATCATGATGATGGTCAGAGGCTCGTCACCGGAAAAGCAGGCGAGCCTCGTTCGAGCAGATCGGATTTTCAGCAGTCCGCCCCGCCTTCATTTTCCACCTCGAGATAGCCTACACCGATGATCGTACCGTCCGCCGCGCGAATGAAGGACGGCAGATAGTGCGGCTCTGCCGGCTTGCACGCGGCCGTCTCGGTGTATTCGTTGAGAGCGATCTGGTCCTTCGGAAGGGCGGAATAATTCGTGCCGGTTTCGAGTGAGGCATAGGCGGAGCCGGCAAAGACACCGCAACCGATAATCAAGGTCGTTGCCCAGAGGCGAAGAAGCGACTGCATGATGGTCTCCAGCGTTTCAGGTCCGGCATTTCAACACGTGGGGGCTCACTTGGTTCCCTCAGCGCCGCAACAGGCGGCTATGCACATAGCTTCGGCCGACGATGCTTCCGCTATCTAGGCCGCCCGTCGACACCGCCGCGCCGACGCACGAAACCTTCAAGAGGGCTGCGGGCAGGCAGCCCTTGGCGAAGGAGGCTACGCCTTCCATATTCGGTTCGAAAAGAGGGATGACGACGATGAAAGTGCTTCTGCCCGCCTTTGTTGCCGCGGTTTTGCTGGCCGGCTGCTCCTCGGCTGATAGCCCGGCGCTGGAACCCATTCCCGGGAGCATCACCTATGGCGGCCAGCCACGGACCAAGCTCACAAAATCCCCGATCGGCAGCGCCGTCTACAATCAGTTCTACAATGAGACGGGGCAGCGCGTGGAGGAAACCTATATTCTTCAGCCGGACCGCAGCTTGAAACTGGTGCGGCGCGAGGTGGGACCGGATTTTCCCGATTGAGGATCGCCGCGCCGCAGACTTGACAGCGGCTGAAATCGCGAACATTCAAGGAACATCTAATCTTCTCGCAGTGATTCTGCGGGAGCCCGACCGGACGGCTGGATGTATCTCGAAAAGCTCAATCCCCAGCAGCGCATGGCCGTCGAGCACGGCACGCTCACCGACGGCAGTCATATTGCCGGGCCGCTGCTGGTCATTGCCGGCGCCGGCTCCGGCAAGACGAACACGCTGGCGCATCGCGTCGCCCATCTGATCGTCAAGGGCGCCGATCCGCGCCGCATCCTGCTGATGACCTTCTCGCGCCGGGCGGCCGCCGAGATGGCGCGGCGCGTCGAGCGCATCTGCCGTGATGTGCTGGGTTCGAATGCCGGCATCATGGCCGATGCGCTCAACTGGTCCGGCACTTTCCACGGCATCGGCGCGCGGCTGCTGCGCGATTATGCCCAACAGATCGGCCTCGATGCCGATTTCACCATTCACGACCGCGAAGACAGCGCCGATCTGATGAACCTCATCCGGCACGATCTCGGCTTCTCAAAGACGGAAAGCCGCTTTCCGTCCAAGGGCACCTGCCTTGCCATCTATTCCCGGGCGGTGAATTCGGAAACCGCGCTCGACCAGGTGCTCCGCGACGCCTTTCCCTGGTGCGCGGCGTGGGAGCAACAGCTGCGTGAGCTTTTCGCCTGCTATGTCGAGGCGAAGCAGGCTCAGAACGTGCTCGATTACGACGACCTCCTGCTCTACTGGGCGCAGATAGTCGGCGAGAGCGTGATTGCCGAGGATATCGGCAGCCGCTTCGACCATGTGCTCGTCGATGAATATCAGGATACGAACAGGCTGCAGGCCTCGATCCTTCTGGCGCTGAAGCCCCAGGGACAGGGGCTGACCGTCGTCGGCGACGACGCGCAGTCGATCTATTCCTTCCGTGCGGCGACGGTTCGCAATATCCTCGATTTTCCCGCCGCCTTCAGCCCGGCCGCCGATATCGTCACCCTCGACCGCAATTACCGCTCGACGCAGCCGATCCTGGCGGCGGCGAATGCCGTCATCGATCTCGCCTCCGAGCGCTTCACCAAGAATCTCTGGACCGAGCGGCAATCGGCGGAGCGGCCGCGCCTGGTTTCTGTGCGGGACGAGGCCGAGCAGGCGCGTTATGTCGCCGACAAGGTGCTCGACAATCGCGAGGAAGGCCTGAAGCTCAAGCAGCAGGCCGTGCTCTTCCGCGCCGCCCACCACAGCGGGCCGCTGGAGGTCGAGCTGACCCGCCGCAACATTCCCTTCGTCAAGTTCGGCGGGTTGAAGTTTCTCGACAGCGCGCATGTGAAGGACATGCTGGCCGCGCTTCGCTTTGCGCACAATCCGCGCGACCGGGTGGCGGGCTTCCGGCTGATGCAGATCCTGCCGGGCGTCGGGCCGTCGACGGCGCAGAAGGCGCTCGATCTGATGGCCGAGGATGCGAGCCCGTTGTCTGCTCTGGCGTCTATGCCAGCGCCGCCACGCTCCGGCGAGGACTGGACCGCCTTCGTTTCGATGCTGCAGGAGCTGAAATCCGGCAAGGCCGGCTGGCCGGCGGAAATCGAGCTGGCGCGGCAATGGTATGCGCCGCATCTGGAGCGGCTGCACGAGGACGCTTCGACACGGCAGGCCGATCTGTTGCAGTTGGAGCAGATCGCCGGGGGTTATGCCTCCCGCGAACGTTTCCTCACCGAGCTCACGCTCGATCCGCCGGATGCGACCAGCGATCAAGCCGGCGTGCCGCTTCTCGACGAGGACTATCTCATCCTGTCGACCATCCATTCCGCCAAGGGCCAGGAATGGACGAAAGTCTTCATGCTGAACGTCGTCGACGGCTGCATTCCGAGCGATCTTGCGGTCGGCACCACCGCCGAGATCGAGGAGGAGCGCCGGCTGCTCTACGTGGCGATGACGCGCGCCCGGGACGGTCTCGACCTCGTCGTGCCGCAACGTTTCTTCACCTATGGGCAGAACGCCCAGGGCGACCGGCACGTCTATGCTTCGCGCAGCCGCTTTATTCCCGCGACACTGCTGCAGTTTTTCGAGGCCTGCAGCTGGCCGCAGGTGAAGTCGGAAGCCGCCGCTCAGGCGCAAGCGCGCCAGGTGCGCATCGACGTCGGCGCCCGCATGCGCGGCATGTGGCGATAGATCGCGTTGCATAGATTGGCTCTATGCAACGCTCTTTGGTTCGGCGCTCAATAGTCCCAGAAGACCGGCACCCAACGGAAGGCTTCGCCGTCCACCGCCACCCGGCCGACGGACGGGAACGGCAGGTGCGTGGCTACCAGCTGTTCACCGGTCGCCGCCAGCTCTTGCAAAAGATCGCGGCGGACACGAGCCGCTTCTTCGGGATCATGTTCGAAACCATTGTACCAGTCGGGGTGCTCGAACCCGACCGCAAAGATGGCGTCGCCTGCGAATGTCAACCGGTCGCCGCCGGACGCCAGGCGGACCACGCTATGTCCGGGAGTATGGCCGCCGGTGCGTTGGGCCACCACACCAGGCGCCACCTCGGATTGCTCGTCGAACAGCGTCAGATGGCTGCCATACTCGCTCAGGAAACGTTTTGCCGTCGCACGGAGCGCGTCAGGGAAGCCGGGCGGCATGGATACGTGGCTGAAATCGGGCGCTTCCCAGAACTTCGCCTCGGCAGCCGCCACGTGAATCCTGAGGTCTGGGCGCAGTCGGTCCTTGACCCCTTCGACCAGCAGCCCGCCGATGTGGTCCATGTGCAGGTGCGTCAGCACCACGTCGGTCACGGATGCCAGATCGATGCCGGCGCCTTCCAGTCGCTTGATCAACTGACCCGCGCGCGGCAAGTTCAAGTCCGGATCCAGCCCCAAGCCTGCGTCGATGAGGATGGTCTGGCCGCCGCTGCGCACCAGGACCACGTTCAGCGCCCAGTCGAAAGCGTCCCGCGGCAGGAACATATCATCCAGCCAGACCGCCCGGTCGGCCGCGTCGGCGTTATGTCCCAGCATCGCGGTTGGAAGCGGCAGCACACCATCGCTGATGATCAGCACTTCGATTTCGCCGGTCCGTACCGCGTAGCGCGACGGAACCAATTCTTCATGTTTCGGACTGCCAGGCTCCTGCTGACCAGTCGTTCGGGTTCTTGCTTCTGCCTGCGACATGATGCGCTCCTGTTTTGATCGAGAGATGTCCGTATGGGTCACGTCGCGGACACTATGCCGAAGCGTATCTGGCGGTCGATCGGGTCAAGGGAGAGAGAAAGCTAGGCTTTAGGACAGGGCGGCCTATGGTTTCGGCGTGTCGCGCCGGAGATTTGGTATTGAAGAGACTGGCAACAGGAAGCAAAAGGCTCTCACCCGACGCACGGTCCCGCGCATTCGGCGTTCAGAGGATGATAGCGTCAGAGTGAAAGCGGCGGGTCGGCCGGTTCCAAGAAACGTTCGACCGTTTCCGTCTTCACGGCCTCGACTAATGCCGGTGACCATTTCGGATTGCGGTCCTTGTCGATGACAGCGGCGCGGATGCCTTCGAAGAAATCGGGATTATCCAGCATCTGCAGGCAGGCGCCGAGTTCGCGGCGAAGACATTCAGCGAGCGAAGCGCTGCGCCGGCCGGCCCTCAGCAGCCGCAGAGCGAGTTTCAGGCTGGTCGGCGACCGGCTGAGCAGTACCCGGCGCGTCTCGGAGGCAAACTCGCCCTCTTCCTTGGCGAGAGCCCCGAGGATTTCCTCGACGCTGTCGAAGGAAAATGTGTGGTCGATCATATCGGCGTTCTGCCGCAAGCGGCTTTCCCCCAGTGGCTCGGAAAATCCCTGCAGCAGGGCATCGACTTCAGTTGACGCGCTGGCGCGCGGCAGGTCGCAAAGAGCATCGATCACCGCGTCGAGCCGCGACGAAGCGATCTGAACATCGGCAAGACCGGCATAGATCGCATCCGCAGCACCAATGTCGAGTCCGGTCAGGCCGAGCCATGTTCCGGCTTCGCCGGGTGCCTTGGGCAGCAGCCATGTGGCGCCGACATCGGGGACATAGCCGATGCCGGTTTCGGGCATGGCAAGCCGCGTACGCTCGGTCACGATGCGATGGCGGCCGTGTGAGGACAGACCGACGCCGCCGCCCATGGTAATGCCGTCCATCAGCGCGACATAGGGTTTGGGATAGACGGCAATCTTATGGTTGAGGCGGAATTCCTCGCGCCAGAAGGTTCCGGAGAGATCATCACCGGCGCGGGCGCTTTCATGCAAGGCACGGATATCACCGCCGGCACAGAAGCCGCGTTCGCCTTCGCCGGTGATTACGACGCTTGCCACATCGGATTCGAAGGCAAAGCCATGAAGGGCCTCCGTGAGCGCGCGGATCATCGGCAGCGTCAGACTGTTCAGCGCCCGCGGCCGGTTGAGCCGGATGATGCCGGCAGTGCCCCGCCGTTCGATGATCACTTCGCCGTGCTGCATGGTTCACCTCATCTGCTGCACCATGCATAGACGAGGATGCGCCATCGCTCCAGAGCATTTCCGGCCCGGCACCGATCGATTGCTCAGGCCGACAGGGACCCCCGGGCTGACGCTGCGGCTTCGCAGCGGCTCGCATAGACATCGCTCAGAAGGATGCAGCGGCAAGTGCCCGGTGGATGCTGTGCAGGTCGTCGACGTTTCTGTTCGACAGGAAGAGTTCCCAATCGAGCGAGCTCTGGACGATGGTCTCAAGCGAGTCGTATCGGGGCTTCCAGTCGAGCACCTGCCGGGCGAGCGAAGCGTCGGCGACGACGCTTGCCGAATCGCCGGCGCGCCGCGGCGCCATGTGGATCTTGAAGGAATGCCCGTGTAGGCGGGTGACCATGTTCAAGACGTCGAGCACGGAATAGCCGCTGCCATAACCGCAATTGGCGACGAGCGGGCCCTTGTCTCTGCGCAGGTGCTGCAGCGCTTTCAGATGCGCATCGGCGAGATCGCTGACATGGATGTAGTCGCGCACGCCGGTGCCGTCATGGGTGGGATAGTCGATGCCGTAGACATGGACGCTGTCGCGCTTGCCGAGCGCTGCCTCGCAGGCAACCTTGATGAGGTGCGTGGCGCCGGAGGTCGACTGGCCGGTGCGGTGGTGCGGGTCAGCACCGGCGACGTTGAAGTAGCGGAGGGCGACGTAGTTGAAATCGTAAGCGGCGGCGGCATCGCGCAGCATCAGTTCGGTCATCAGCTTCGACTGACCGTACGGATTTTCCGGGTTGAGGGGAGCCGTTTCCTTCACCGGCAGATCGCTCTGCTGCTGGCCGTAAACGGCGGCCGTCGAGGAGAAGACGAAGTTGCGGATGCCGGCCCTGATCGAGGCGGAAAGAAGCGCACGGGTCCTGCCGGAATTGTTGTCGTAATAAGAGAGCGGATCGGCGACAGACACCGGCACGACGGCGGAGCCGGCGAAATGGATGATCGCCTCGATGTCGTTTTCGATGAAGATCTTCTTCAGGATGTCTGGGTCGGCGACGTCGCCGAGATAAAAACGCGCCTCCGGCGCCACCGCCCAGCGGAAGCCGGTGGAGAGACGGTCGAGCACGACCACATCCTCGCCGGCATCGATGAGCGCCCAAACCATGTGACTGCCGATATATCCGGCGCCGCCCGTCACCAAAACCGCCATGCCCCACACCCCGCTTCAATTTATAAGCAGGGGCATCAGGCGCCGGTTTTCTTTCCAATTTTCTTATCACGGCGCCGTTGTTAGTCTTTTGAACGGGTATGTTTAGAGTCGTGGTTAGAGGCCGATTTCGCTCTTCGCTACAGTTTTATCGATCGGCCGATTCCGGCACGAAATCGTCCCGCACGGTGTGCCCCGCGCCCTCTCAGCGCTTGACGATATAGTCGCAGAGCCGCTCGGCCGCGATCGCCACCTGGGCGGGGTCGCGCAGGAAACAGGCACGCAGGAAGAGTTCGCCGCCGGCGCCGAAGGCAGCCCCGGGAGCAAGGCCGACGCCTGTCTTGTCGACGATATCGATGGCGGCGCTGCGGCTGTCGGCAACGCCGTCGATCTTCAGGAACGCATAGATCGCGCCGTCCGGCTTCAGCGTTTCGACGCGATTGGTGGCAATCAGCGCATCGCAGAGGATATCGCGCGACCGCGCCGCCTTGGCGATGTTGGCGGCGACGAAATCATCGCCTTGATCAAGGGCTGCGACGGCGCCCTTCTGCATGAACTGCGCCACGCCTGAGGTCGAATACTGGATGAGATTTTCGAGCACCTGACCCATTTCGGGGGGTGCCACGATCCAGCCGACGCGCCAACCCGTCATCGACCAGTTTTTCGAGAAGGAATTGACGAAGACGATCTTGTCGTTCGGCTCCATCACGTCGAGGAACGAGGCGGCGCGGCCGCCGGCGAAGTAATAGCGCGCGTAGATTTCATCCGCCATGATCCAGAGATCATGCTTGCGGGCGAGCGCCAAGATATCGCCGAGATCTTTCTTCGTCGCGGTCCAACCCGTCGGGTTGGAAGGGGTGTTGATGAAGATGCCTCTGGTCCCGGATGTGATGGCGGCTTCGACACGCCCGAGATCGACCGTCCATTTGCCGCCTTCGAACTGCAGCGGGACGCCGACGGAGCGGGCACCTGCTATGTCGAGGGCTGCGGCAATATTCGGCCAGGCGGGGGTGAGATAAACGAATTCGTCGCCAGGCGAAGTCAGCGCCTGCACGCAGATCTGGATCGCCTGCATGCCGGAGCCGGTGACATAGAAATGCTCGGCCGGAAGGCGGACGGCGAAATGCCTGTCGTAATAATCCGACAGCGCCCGGCGAAGCTCCGGAATGCCGCGCTGCCAGGTATAGAAGGTCTCGCCTGATGCAAGCGCTTCCATCGCCGCCCTGCTGATGAAGTCGGGGGTCGGCAGATCGCCTTCACCGACCCAGAGCGGCAACAAGCCTTCGCGGCCGCGGGCATAATTGACGACTTCGACGATCCCGCTTTCGGGCGCCGCTATGGCGCGCGGGCTGAGGCTTTTCACGATCGACATGCATATCTCCGGTTTCCGCCTTCATAGCGGATTTGCGCCGGTAAATCCCATGATAACAAGTGATGGCATATCGATTTTCGTGATGAATGACGGCCCGCCCGACAGCGGGCCGAAGACCGATCAGACGGCCGGGCGTTTGGCCAGCAGATCGCGGATCTCGGTCAGCAGCTGGACGTCGGCCGGCGGCGCCGGCAGCTCTTCCGGTGCGGTCTTTTCCTGGCGCTCGACCTGCAGGCGCAGATAGTTCACGGCCTTGACCATCAGAAAGATGATCCAGGCAAGGATCAGGAAATTGATGAGCACGGTGAGGAAGCTGCCATAGGCGAACACCGCTCCTTGGGCGCGGGCGGCAGCAAGCGTGGGCGCGTTGACGGCCGACGAGAGCGGCAGGAAGTAATTGGAAAAGTCGAAGCCGCCGAAAATGGCGCCGACGATCGGCATGATAAGGTCGTCGACCAGTGATTTGACGATGCCGCCGAAGGCACCGCCGATGATGACGCCGACTGCAAGATCCATGACATTGCCGCGGGCGATAAAGGCCTTGAACTCATTGAGCATCGGATCCGTCTCCCTTCGATCCCATTTCAGAGATATGCCGCTGTTTCGATTAGCTACATCTTCGTTGCAATTAATCAATCGGCAATCGCAATTATCTGGCGCAGTCGCCACCAGGCCTTTGACTTAAGGTGTAGATAGGCGGGAATTTTCAAGGCACCTGAAATGCCTTAAGCTGACTTCGTTGCGGGAGGTGCCGGCGGCTTTTCGCGGGCGGAGGATTAATGCTTCCAGGCTGGGTCATATTCGCGTCTGCCTTCGGCTATCTGCTCCTGCTGTTCGCCGTGGCAAGCTACGGCGACCGCAAGAACCGCGGCCCGGGCGCTCTCGAAGGCGAATGGCCCGTCGTCTATGCGCTCAGCCTTGCGATCTATTGCACCTCCTGGACGTATTTCGGCAGTGTCGGGCTTGCCGCGCAACGCGGCCTGGAATTTGCCGGCATTTATATCGGCCCCATCCTCGTCTTCACCTTCGGCATGCCGCTGCTTCGCCGCATCATCGAGCTTGCCAAGGCGGAGAAGCTCACCTCCGTCGCCGATTTCGTCGCTGCGCGCTACGGCAAGAATCCGACGGTCGCGACGATCGTGGCGCTGATCTCGCTGATCGGCACCATTCCCTATATAGCCTTGCAGCTGAAAGCGATCTCGAGCACCGTCAGCGCGATGGTCAATCCGTCCGACTACGGCATCGGCAGCGGTAATCTCTATTTCCTCGACCTGCCGCTCATAGCCACCCTGGTGCTTGCCTGCTTCGCCATCATGTTCGGCACGCGGCATACGGATGCGACGGAACATCAGGACGGCCTCATCCTCGCCGTCTCGATGGAATCGGTCGTCAAGCTCGTCGCCTTCCTGACAGCCGGCGTCTGCGTCATCTGGTTTCTCTTCAATGGCCCGGCGGACCTCTGGAGCAAAACCGTCGAGAACGACCTGGTCATGTCGGCGCTTAGCTATCATACGCCGATCAGCCGCTGGATCACGCTGATCGTGCTGTCGGCCTTCGCGATCATCATGCTGCCGCGGCAATTCCACGTCACCGTCGTCGAAAACCGAACGGCAAAGCAGCTGAAACTCGCGGGCTTCCTGTTTCCCAGCTATCTCGTAGCCATCAATCTCTTCGTGCTCCCGGTGGCGATCGGCGGCCTCCTGACCTTCGGCGGCACTGGCAATGCCGACTTCTACATGCTGTCGCTGCCGCTTGCCGGCCAGATGCCGGTGGTTTCGCTCATCACCTTCATCGGTGGCTTCTCCGCCGCAACGGCAATGGTCATCGTCGATTCCGTGGCGCTGTCGATCATGGTGTCGAACGACATCATCATGCCGATCTTCCTGCGACGCAAACTTGCCGGCCGCGCCGGCCAGCGCGACGATTTCGCCAAGACGCTGCTCAACATCCGCCGCAGCGCCATCTTCGCCGTGCTGCTGTTCGGCTATGCCTATTACCGCTCGACCGACAGCACCGCCGGGCTCGCCTCGATCGGCTTGTTGTCCTTTGCGGCGATCGCGCAGATCGCGCCTGCGCTGTTCGGTGGGCTGATCTGGCGGCGGGCAAATGCGCGCGGCGCCATCCTCGGCCTGACCTCCGGCTTCACCATTTGGGTCTATCTGTTGTTCCTGCCGTCGCTCGGCGGTCCCGACTATTCCTATGTGGCGAGCGCCGTGCTCGGCTTCATCTTTCCGGGCGCGACGCTGTTTACCGCGCCCGACGCCGACCCGCTGGTCAATGCGACCGTCATGAGCCTGCTCGTCAACACCGCCTTCTTCATCGTCGGCTCGCTCACCCGCAATGCCCGACCGCTGGAGCGCATCCAGGCCGGCATCTTCGTCAAGCGGCATTCGCGATCGCAGTTTGCAACGCGCGGCTGGAAGACCCGCATCAGCGTCGGCGATCTCAAGGCGGCGATCTCGCGTTATCTCGGCGAAGAGCGCATGCAGCGCTCGTTCACGACCTATGAGCAAAGTTCCGGCCGCAAGCTGGAGGACGAACAGCAGGCCGATATGGCGCTGATCCATTTCAGCGAACAGTTGCTCGGCAGCGCCATCGGCTCGTCCTCGGCAAGGCTGGTGCTATCGCTGATTCTGCAGAAGATCGAGGACGCCTCGTCCGACACCGCATGGCTGCTCGACCAGGCAAGCGAAGCGCTGCAATATAACCAGGACATGCTGCAGACGGCGCTGTCGCAGATGGATCAGGGCATTGCCGTCTTCGACAGTTCCAACCGGCTGACGATCTGGAACCGACGCTTCCGGCAACTGCTTGAGCTGCCCGAGAGTGCCGGCCAGGTCGGCTTTCCCCTGTCGGAGATCGTTACCACACTCAGCCAGCGCGGCGACATCGCGCCGGGCGATCTCAACCAGACGGTGCGGCACTTCCTGACGCTCGACAAACCCTTCGCCCTGGTGCTCGGCGGCGGCGAGCGGATCATCGAGGTGCGCTCCAACGCCATGCCCGATAAGGGCATCGTCGCCACCTTCACCGATATCACCCAGCGCGTCAGCGCCGACCAGGCATTGAAGCAGGCGAATGAAACGCTGGAGCAGCGCGTCGCCGAACGCACGGCGGAACTCACCCGCGTCAACCGCGAACTTGCCGAAGCGCGGGCGGCTGCCGACGAGGCGAATATCGGCAAGACGCGCTTCTTCGCCGCCGCCGGCCACGACATTCTGCAGCCGCTCAACGCCGCCAGGCTCTATTCCTCGGCGCTGGTCGAGCGCATGGCGCAATCCGACAACAGCCCGATCGTGCGCAACATCGATTCAGCCCTGGAATCGGTCGAAACCATTCTAGGCGCGGTGCTCGACATCTCCAGGCTCGATACCGGCGCCATGCGGCCGCGGCTCGCTTCGGTCGCGCTTTCCGACCTCCTGGAGCGGATCAAGACCGATTTTGCGCCGATCGCCCGTGAGAAACAGCTGAAGCTGGTGGTCATGCCGACATCGCTCAGGGTCCGCTCAGACCCGAACCTCCTGCGCCGCCTGGTGCAGAACCTCGTCTCCAACGCCATAAAATACACGATCACCGGCAAGGTGCTGGTCGGGGCGCGGCGGCGCGGCAACCAGGTAATCATCCAGGTGATCGATTCCGGCATCGGCATTCCGCCATCGAAATTCCGCACCGTGTTCAAGGAATTCGCGCGGCTGGATGAAGGCGCCAAGACTGCTTCCGGCCTCGGGCTCGGCCTTTCGATCGTCGACCGCATCGCCCGCGTGCTCAACCATCCGGTCGAGCTGCTCTCGACGCATGGGAGGGGCACTGAATTTCGCATTTCCATGCCGCTCGACGCCTCACGCCCGGCCGAGGCTGCGGCAGCCGTCGCCCCCGCCGACCGCCCGGGGCAGCCGCTCAAGGGACTGAAAATCCTCTGTATCGACAACGAGCCGAAGATCCTCGAAGGCATGCGGTTGCTGCTCAGCGGCTGGGGCTGCGAGGTGACGGCGCTTGATTGCCTTGCCGAGGTGATCGCCATGGACGGCCGGGATGGGCCGCCGGATCTTGCCATCGCCGACTATCATCTCGACGACGGCACCGGCCTTGCCGCAATCCTGCATCTGCGCCGGCAGTTCGGCATCGACATCCCCGCCTTGCTTGTTACTGCCGACCGCACGCCTGAAGTGCGCAGCGAGGCGGAGCGGCACGATATCGCCGTTCAGCACAAACCGGTACGGCCGGCGGCGCTGCGCGCCTATATCACCCAGATATCCGGCCTCAAACGCGCGGCTGCGGAATAGCCGGCAAGCTCAGCCGGCCGGGCTGATGACGCGAGAGACGAGATCGCGTACCCGCGCAGTATCCGGCACCTCGCCAAACAGGATGCGGTACATGATCGGCGCCACAACCTGATCCATCACAAGATCGACGTCCGGGAAGGTTTCGCCCCGCCCCTTTGCCCTGTTGGCGATGACGATGATCTGCTGTCGCGTATATTCGCAGCATTTGCAGGCGTTGGCGCCGGCCTGCGCCGCCAACACGTCGCGGATCATCTCGCGGCCCGGCCCGGAGGACATTTCCTCGGCATATTGCTCGGCCCAGGCCTGAAGATCGGCCGTGCCGCTGCCGGCGTCGACCGGCTGCATATCCGGCCGCAGCCGCTCGACGGCGACATCGGCGAGAAGCTCCTGCAGGTCGCCCCAGCGGCGATAGATGGTCGACGGCGTCACGCCTGCCCTGGCGGCGATCAGCGGGATCGTCACCTCGGCGCGGTTCATCTCAGCCAACAGATCGCGTGCCGCCTTGTGCACCGACGCCTGGACCCGGGCGCTTCTGCCGCCCGGACGGAGATTCTCTTTCACTGCCATGCCTGCAACCCGACCTTCATCCTGACATCGATGGTTCAAAATCTTTGACAGGAGCATAAACGCAAATAATTTGCCTTTGCGGCGCATCCACCCTACATCGAGCTAACGCAACAGGTTAGCTTTAAGGGGTTTATATATGTTCGCCGCAGCCAAATCCACAGAGAATGCGCCGCGCCCCTCGATCGGTTTCCATGCGCTGACGCTCGCCACC
This sequence comes from Rhizobium atlanticum, assembly GCF_030182485.1. Lineage (NCBI taxonomy): Bacteria > Pseudomonadati > Pseudomonadota > Alphaproteobacteria > Hyphomicrobiales > Rhizobiaceae > Rhizobium > Rhizobium atlanticum. The sequence goes on along the minus strand of NZ_JAQJCJ010000008.1, from coordinate 49,700 downwards.
TTCTTCGGCGCCTCCTCGGTGCCGACGCCGCTCTACCGGATCTATCAGGAGAATTTCGCGATCTCGCCGGTGCTGATCACCGTTATTTTCGCCGTCTATGCCTTCGCGCTCTTGGCGGCGCTGCTGACAGCCGGCTCGATCTCAGATCATCTCGGCCGCAGGCCGGTAATCTTTTCCGCCCTGCTGCTCGAAATCGTCGCCATCATCCTATTCGTCGTCGCCAGCGGCCCCGGCTGGCTGATCGCGGCGCGGATCGTCCAGGGCATTGCCACCGGCATCGCCGGCGCCTCGCTCGGAGCAGCCCTTGTCGATGTCGACCGGGCGAAGGGACAGATCGTCAATTCGATCGCACCGCTTTCCGGCATGGCGCTGGGTGCGGTCGGCACCAGCGCCCTGATTCAGTACGGCCCCTTCCCGATGCATCTCGTCTATGCGCTGCTGCTCGTCGCCTTCGCGTTGCAGGCGGCCGCCATCTGGCTGATCCCCGAGAGCGGCGGCACGCGCCCCGGCGTTGTCGGCTCGCTGGTCCCGCGCGTTTCCATTCCGCCGCAGGCGAGGCGGCCGCTCTCGCTGGTGACGCCGATCAATATCGCCAATTGGACGGTCGGCGGTTTCTACCTTTCGCTGGTCCCCTCCCTAGTCGCTACCACGACCGGCAGCGCCGCACCGCTGACGGGCGGAGCAGTCGTCGCGGCTTTGACGGCGAGCGGCGCGATCGCCGTCTATCTCAGGCGCGGCAGGACGGCCACGGCCAATCTCGGCTTCGGCGTATCGGCAAAGACGCTCGGCATCCTGACGGTCGTCGCCGGCGTGCATCTCGCCAATGTGCCGCTGCTGTTGATCGGCACTATTCTTACCGGCGCCGGTTTCGGCACCAATTTCCTGGGCTCGCTCGGCAGCATCATGCCGCTTGCCAAAGCGGACGAGCGGGCCGGACTGCTGTCGGCCTTCTACGTGCAGAGCTACCTCGCCTTCAGCCTGCCGGCGATATTGGCAGGCTTCCTGGCGAAATCCGCCGGCTATCAAGTGACGACGGACATTTATGCGACGGCGATCCTGCTGTTGCTGGGCGTCGGCATCGTGGCCCTTCGCGCCGGCCGAGGAAAGACTGCGGAGAATGCGGCCTAATTCCGGAGGGAGTGTTCACGGCTGGAGATCCAGCAGTGCCCGGCCGCTGCCATCCATGGCGAAAGGCACCGAGGCGTGCTGGTGGGCGACCAGCCAGCGGCCATCCTGCTTGACGAGGCCGAGGGTCTGACGGAACCAGAGATCGACTTCGGTGCCATCGGTCTTCGTCCCGGTCATCCGCGTGAGGCCACTCCAGAAAGCGACACCCTCGCCGACCGTCAGTTTGGCATCGCGCACCTCGCCGCCAATCGGGCCTTCCCAGGTGTCGAACCAGGCCTGCAGGCCTGCCTTGTCCTTGCCGTTGATGACCAGCGGCGGCGCCAGGGAAAATTCCACGGAATCTTCGGCCTCGTAGGAAAGCGCCTCCTCGGCGTTCTTTTCCCCCAGCGCCTTGGCCCGCATCATCAGCATGGCGATGACCGCCTCTTCCTCGTGCCTAACATTTGCTTCGTCGTTCACGGCCGTTCTCCTTTTCCGCTATGGACAGAGGACGAGCGGCAGGAGAACGATCCGACAATGATGCATTTCACTCTCGGCAATTTCGGATGCAAGATCGCTGCGTTCCACCGGAATTACTTCAGAGATAACTCGTCACTGCGGGCTCGTTCCACCAGGCATCGTGCCTGCCATCGGCGTAACGAACCGGCAGCCCCGCCAGTTCCTCCGGCGTGATATTATCCAGGCAGGCGATGTTGATCGAGACATAGGCGCCGCCGATCGCCTCGACATAACCGTCGCCATAGGCGGGGACGCCGCAGGTGCGGCAGAAGCGGTGATGGCCGCTCATCGTGTTGAACTGGTAATCGGATGTCTCCGCCGGGTCGGACATCAATCGGAAATCCTCGGGCTTGACGTTAGCGCCCCAATAGCGCCGCTTGGCACAGATCGAGCAATTGCAGCGGCCGGTGCCGGCTTCGAGGTCGATATCCACCTCGTAGTGCACTTTGCCACAATGGCAGCTTCCCCTGTAAGTCTTCTTCATGGCGATCTCCCCATCGGCGTTGCCTTCAGCATGTCAGTATGACAATGTGTTGTCATTATGAATGAGATACAGAATAGACAACATGTTGTCAAACAGAATCGGCCGGAGCGAACGTTGGAAGCGGATGCCTTTTCCGCTTTCGCGATCACGGCCCTGCGTCTGGCCGCTCACCTGACGGCGGCCGGCGACCGGTTGGCGAAGCCTGCAGGACAGACCAGTGCGCGCTGGCAGGTGCTCGCCGCGGCAAGGCGCGGCGACCTGTCGGTGGCGCAGATCGCCCGCGCGCTCGGCCTCGCTCGTCAGGGCGTTCAGCGGCTGACCGACGTGCTGGAGAGCGAAGGGCTGATCGCCTATGCCGACAACCCGCAGCATCAGCGCGCCAAGCTGGTGCGACTGACGGCGGACGGGGCGGCACGGCTGGGGGCGATCGAGGTGGCGCAGGCCGGATGGGCAAACAAGCTCGGCGCCGGGTTTACCTCAGCCGAGCTCGATGTGGCGCGGGCTGTCATGGCGCGGGCAATAGAGGCGATGGAGGTGGACGAGGCGTCCGGCAGTTGAGCAATTCGCCCCGTGATAATGCGCCCGCCGTCGACCGGAAACGAAAAAAGGCCGGGCTAACCCGACCTTCCCGCCATCTCGACGAACCGTGCCAGTACATCCGTGGTCACGATATGGAGATGATATTCAAGCCTTTGAAGGCTCAGGCCGCCTGGAGGCGGTCTGCCGACATCTTGCCGGACTTGTTGTCGCGGACGAGATCGTAGGAGAGCTTCTGGCCATCCTTGAGGTCACGCATGCCGGCGCGTTCAACGGCCGAGATGTGGACGAAAACGTCGGCAGCGCCGTCGTCCGGCTGAATGAAGCCGAAGCCCTTGGTTGCGTTGAACCACTTTACGGTACCTGTGTTCATGACGATATCCTTTCGAATCGCTCATAGAAGATTGCAGCCCGGAAATACCGAACGGCGATGAAAACCGATTTTGGAGGAAGGTCGCCAGGAACGACGCGAGCGCCGTTTCAAAGTTCATCTAGCAAGATCGATGTGCACGGGTGTAATCGGAAATTGTGTCCGCGGCAAGGCGTCGGCAAGGAAAAGTGGAATTCGGCGAACTGGAGAAAGCGCGGGATTCTTTTGCGCCGTGACCCGGCATCCCTCTGCCCTGCCCGGCAGAGGGTGGCTACGTTTGGCGGAAACGATAGCAAAAACAGATTACGCCGCCGCCTTCGCTCCTGCATAGGGATCGAACCGCCCATAAAACGTCTCACCCTTGGCGGCCATATCCTTCAAGAGTGGCGTCGGCTTGAAATGCTCTCCGTAAGCCGACGCTAACTTTTCCGCCAGTTCCACGAATGCCTTTACGCCCATCCCATCGATATAGCTCAGCGCCCCGCCGGTGTAGGGCGCGAAGCCAAAGCCGAGGATCGAGCCGACATCGGCTTCGCGCGGATCTGTGACGATGCCTTCCTCGACCGTCCGGGCGGCTTCGAGCGCGATGGTGACGAGGAAACGTCGCTTGAGGATGGCGACGTCCACCTCGTCCGGGCTTTTCTGCGGATAGAAGCTCTTCAGCTCAGGCCAGAGCGACTTCTTCGCCGGTTTCGGCGGATAGTCATAGAAGCCCTTGGAATTCTTGCGGCCGAAGCGTCCTTCCTTTTCGACCATGCGGGAGATCAGCTCCATGTGCCTGGGATCGACAGCCCTTTCGCCGAGATCGGCGACCGTCGTCTTGAGGATCTTCAGCGAAAGGTCGATCGCCACCTCGTCGTTCAAAGCCAGCGGCCCCACAGGCATGCCGGCCATCTTGGCGGCATTCTCGATCATGGCGGGCGGCACGCCCTCGATCAGCATGTCGTAGCTTTCAGACATGTAGCGCAGCACGCAGCGATTGACGAAGAAGCCGCGGGTGTCGTTGACGACGATCGGCGTCTTCTTGATCGCCGCGACATAATCGAGCGCCACGGCGAGCGCCTTGTCGCCGGTTTCGCCTCCGAGGATCACCTCCGTCAGCATCATCTTTTCGACTGGCGAGAAGAAGTGAACGCCGATGAAGTCGGCGGGGCGTTTCGAATTCTTCGCAAGGCCCGTGATCGGCAGCGTCGAGGTATTGGAGGCGAAGATCGCGCCCTCGGGTAGCGCTGCTTCGACCGCCTCGATAACAGCCTTCTTGACTTCGCGATCCTCGAACACGGCCTCGATGACGAGGTCGGCATTGGCGAGATCGGCGTAATCGGCCGAAGGCGTGATGCGGGAGAGCAGGGCCGCCGCTTCGTCCTGCGTCAGCCTTCCCTTACCGATCGAATCCTTAACGAGCCCTTCGGAGACGGCCTTGCCCTTGGCGGCCGCTTCCATATCGCGGTCGATCAGGGTCACCGGAATGCCGGCGGCGGCGGTGACATAGGCGATCGAGGCGCCCATGAAGCCGGCGCCGACGACGCCGACATGTTTCAGCTCCGTCTTCGGGATACCGGCCGGGCGGCGTGCGCCCTTGCCGAGCTCCTGCATGGAGATGAACAAAGAGCGGATCATCGAGAAAGCTTCCCGGGTCTGCAGCACCTCCGTGAAATAACGCTGCTCGATCTTCAGACCGGTGTCGAACGGCACCTGCAGGCCTTCATAGACGCATTTCAGGATGGCGAGCGCTGCCGGATAATTGCCCGACGTCTCGCGGCGCAGGATCGCCGGCGCGGCCGGCCAGAGCTGGGCGGAAGCCGGCGTCCAGATGCCGCCGCCCGGCAGCTTGAAGCCTTTCTCGTCCCACGGGGCGACCGGCTTCAGGCCATCCTTGATCATCTGCTTGGCGGCGGGGATCAGCTGATCCGGCCCGACCACCTGATGCACCAGGTTCATCGCCTTGGCGCGCGAACCGCTCAACGACTGGCCCGTCGTCATCATCTGCAGCGCATCCTGGGCATTGGCGAGGCGCGGCACGCGCTGGGTGCCGCCGGCGCCGGGGAAGATGCCGACCTTGACCTCGGGCAGCGCGATCTTAACACTCTTGGCATTGGAAGCGACGCGGCCGTGGCAGGCAAGCGACAGTTCGAAGGCGCCGCCCATGCAGGTGCCGTTGATTGCCGACACCCAGGGCTTGCCGGAGGTTTCGAGCTTGCGGAAGAGGCCGCTCATGCGGCCGACCAGACCAAACAGCGTCTGCACCGCCGTCTCCGGATTCTTGGCTTTCTCCTCCTGGTAGCAGCTGAACATCGACTTGATCATCGAAAGATCAGCGCCGCCGGAGAAGGAGGATTTGCCTGAGGTGAATACGACGCCCTTGACGGCGACGTCAGCGGTCGTCGCGTCGATGATGGCGTTGAGCTCCTCCATCACCTCGGCGGTGAAGACATTCATCGATTTGCCGGGCATGTCCCAGGTGACGAGAGCGATGCCGTCGGCGTCGGTTTCGACCGTGAAATTGGTGTAGCTGCTCATTGGGAATTCCTCTCCCTGAATTCTCTTGCGGTGAAGCCCCTCCCCTTGTGGAGAGGGTCGCGATCCCATCAAACGCGTTCGATAACCGTTGCCGTGCCCATGCCGGCGCCGATGCAGAGCGTCACCAGCGCGGTGTTGAGGTCGCGGCGTTCAAGCTCGTCCAGCACGGTTCCGAGGATCATCGCGCCGGTGGCGCCGAGCGGATGGCCCATGGCGATGGCACCGCCATTGACGTTGATGCTGTCGTGATCGATGTCGAAGGCCTGCATGTAGCGCAGCACCACGGCGGCGAAGGCCTCGTTCAACTCAAAGAGGTCGATGTCCGACAGGCTCATGCCGGTCCGCTTCAACAGCTTTTCGGTCACGTCGACGGGGCCGGTCAACATCAGCGCCGGATCGGAGCCGATATTGGCGAAAGCCTTGATGCGGCCACGCGGCTTCAGCCCCATGCTCTCACCGCCAGCCTTCGATCCCAGGAGCACCGCAGCGGCGCCATCGACGATGCCGGAGGAATTGCCGGCATGGTGGACGTAGTTGATCCGCTCGATCTCGGGATGGGCCTGGATGCCGACGGCTTCGAAGCCACCCATCTCGCCGGGCATCTGGAAGGAGGGGTTGAGAGAGGCAAGCGCCTGCATTTCGGTGCCGGGGCGCATGTGCTCGTCCTTATCCAGGATCGTCAGGCCATTCTGATCCTTGACCGGGATCACCGACTTGTCGAACCAGCCCTGCTGCCAGGCATGGGCGGCGCGCCTCTGGCTCTCGACGGCGTAGGCATCGACATCGGTTCTGCTGAAGCCGTATTTGGTGGCGATGAGATCGGCCGAGACGCCCTGCGGCATAAAATAGGCCGGGAAATTCACCGACGGATCCATGAACCAGGCGCCGCCCGACATGCCCAGGCCGACACGCGACATGCTTTCCACACCGCCTGCGATGACGATGTCGTCGGCGCCCTGGGCGATCTTGCCGGCGGCGAAATTGACGGCATCGAGGCCGGAGGCGCAGAAGCGAGAGATCTGCATGCCGGGCGCACGGGTGGAATAACCGGCTTCGAAGGCGGCAGCCTTGGGGATGACGGCGCCGGCATCCATGACCGGGTCGACGCAGCCCATGATGATGTCGTCGAGGGTTGTCGTATCGAGCCCGTTGCGGTCGCGGATCGCTTCCAGCGTCTTGGCGGCGAGGCGGACGGAAGGCACCTCATGCAGGGCGCCGTCCTTCTTGCCGCGGCCGCGCGGCGTGCGGACGTGATCGTAAATGAAAACCTCGGTCATTGTCTCGTCTCCCTGATGGCGCAGACGCGCCTTTGAATTCTGCGAAGACCAAATAGCCCTTCGTTTTAAGCTCAGGGCGTTCGGCGCTCGAAACGATTCACCGGATCGTTTCGTCGGCTGCGCCGACCGCTTTCTCACCCCCAAACCCTCCCCACAAGGGGGAGGGAGAACCGGCTCAAAACGCTTCCGCGGCCAGCGCCATCATCGTGTCGGCGCCGGCTTCGATGCGGGCCTTGCGAAGGGCGGCTTCCGGCATGATCCGCTCCATGAAGAATTTCGCCGTGGTCAGCTTGTTCTTCAGGTAATCCTCGCGGGCGGCATCGCCCGAGGCAAGGCCGTCCTCGGCGGCTTTCGCCATTTTCGCCCACATATAGCCGAGAACGACGAGACCGAAGAGATGCATGTAATCGGTCGAACCGGCGCCGGCATTGTCGGGCTTGGCCATGGCGTTCTGCATGAACCACATGGTCGCGGCCTGGACGTCGTTCAAGCCCTTCTTCAGATGCTTGGTGAAGAAGGAGAGCTTTTCGTCGTTGCGGTTCTCCTCGCAGAAATCGCCGATTTCCTTGAACAGCGCCATGGCGGCGCGGCCGCCGTTGAGCGCGAGCTTGCGCCCGACGAGATCGAGCGCCTGAATGCCGTTGGCGCCTTCGTAGATCATGGCGATTCGGGCATCGCGCACATACTGGCTCATGCCGTGCTCTTCGATATAGCCGTGGCCGCCGAAGACCTGCTGGGCCATGACGGCGTGGTCGAAGCCCCTGTCGGTCATCACACCCTTGAGGATCGGGGTGACGAGGCCGAGAATGTCGTCAGCGGTCTGGCGCTCCTTCTCGTCGGTGGCGCGGTGGGCGATATCGGACTTCAGCGCGGTCCAGAGCAAAAAGGCGCGGCCGGCCTCGTTGAAGGCGCGAATGGTCATCAGAGTCCGGCGGATATCGGGATGGACGATGATCGGATCGGCCTTCTTATCCGGCGCCTTGACGCCGGAGAGCGAGCGGCCCTGGATGCGGTCGCGGGCATAATTCGCGGCATTCTGATAGGCGATTTCGGAAATGGCGATGCCCTGCAGGCCGACCATCAGGCGCGCCTCGTTCATCATCACGAACATGGCATTGAGGCCGCGGTTTTCGGCGCCAATCAGGAAGCCGGTCGCCTCGTCGTAATTCATGACGCAGGTGGCGTTGCCGTGGATGCCCATCTTGTGCTCGATCGCACCGCAGGACACGGCATTGCGGTCGCCAAGAGCGCCGTCCTTGCCGACCAGGTATTTCGGGACGATGAAGAGCGAGATGCCCTTGGTGCCCTCGGGGGCCCCCTCGATGCGAGCCAGTACCAGATGAACGATGTTGTCGGTCAGATCGTGCTCGCCGGCAGAGATGAAGATCTTCTGGCCTGAAATTTTGTAGCTGCCGTCGTTCTGCGGCACCGCCCGGGTGCGCAGCATGCCGAGATCGGTGCCGCAATGCGGCTCGGTCAGGTTCATGGTGCCGGACCATGAACCGTCGACCATCTTCGGCAGATAGGTTTCCTTCTGCTCCTGCGTGCCATGGACGAGGATCGCGGCGATCGCACCCTGCGTCAGGCCCGGATACATCATCAGCGACATGTTGGCGGCGGAGGTATATTCGCCGACGGCGGCATGCAGCGTATAGGGAAGCCCCTGGCCGCCGAATTCTTCCGGCACGGCAAGGCCGATCCAGCCGCCTTCGCGATAGGCATTATAGGCTTCCTTGAAGCCCTTCGGCGTCGAGACACTGGCGTTGTCCTGACGTCTGCAGCCTTCCTGGTCGCCGGAATAATTGATCGGAAAAAGAACTTCTTCGGCCACCTTGGCGGCCTCGCCGAGGATCGCCTCGATCATATCGGGCGTCGCATCGGCAAACCCGGGAAGATTGTTGTAGCGTTCGAGGCCCAGCACGTCGTTCAAAACGAAAAGCGTATCGTTCACCGGGGCCTTGTAGACTGGCATCTCTCAATTTCTCCCATTCGGATAGCCGGATCGCGCCGGCCTTGGTCATCGTCTTACAAAATATTGACGTTTGCGTAAACGTCAAACTATTGATCGCCTTTTCATGAAAAAATTCGAGAGGGCGAATCCGCAAGCCGTGGATGCGGAGGCAGGAGACGCCATCTCATCTTCCTTGTCCATTCGGGAATGGCGTATAAGCGCAAGCGTCTTTCACTATGCATCAGGTGGGCCGGCATGATCAGTTTCGAGGCGATAAGGCAGCGTGCGGAAGAGCGAAAAGGCGGTGCGGCCGCGCTGCAGGCAATGCTCGAGAAGCACCAGCCGGATCACGACCGGCTGCGCGCCATGCCGGACGACCGCATCCTCGCCGACATGACCCGCCGCATCTTCTACAGCGGCTTCGTGCAGAAGGTAATCGATGCGAAGTGGCCGGGATTCGAGGCGGCGTTTTCCGGCTTCGATCCGGCGGCGCTGAATATCGCGCCCGACGATTACTGGCATGAGCTGACATCGGACGAGCGGATCATCCGCAACGGCGCGAAGATCATGTCGGTTCGCGCCAATGCCGCCTTCGTCAGAGAACTGGCGAGCGAACATGGCAGCGTCGGCGCCTTCTTCGCCGACTGGCCGCGGGAGGACCAGGTCGGCCTCCTCGAGCTGATGAGCAAACGCGGCAGCCGGCTCGGCGGCATGACCGCGCAGTATTTCCTGCGCGGCATCGGCCGCGACAGCTTCGTCGCCACGCTCGACGTGCTCGCCTGCCTGAGATCGGCCGGCGTGCCGCTCTCCTCCTCCGGCACGACGAAGAAGGACCAGCAGCTGATCCAGCAGGCCTTCAACGACTGGGCCGCCGAGACCGGCCTTTCCTTCATCCACCTCTCGCGCATCAGCGCCTATTCGATCGATGCCGCGCACTGAAATTCCGGCCTGGCGATGTCTATCCGATCCGGCGAATTTAACGGCGATTGCCGCCTAAAGAAGCCTTTCGGCTGCAAACGTTAAAAAATTCTCATCTATCTTAACGGCTTGTTTACCACGTTTCGTGAAAGGTGCGGATTGAGCCGTAGTGATCCGCATTCCTTTTTCCAGTCCCGCGTTCCTAAAGAATGCCGCTACATCGTTCAGCCTGAGGAAAGTCTAATTGACTATCTTCTTATGGATGATGCGCTCCGGTCCGCGTGAAGACGTGGGCAGCAGACGAAGAAGCCACGGATCGAGCTCTGACGAGAGGTCGAGCAGTCGAAGCGAGCAAGAAGATGAACGGATCGCGATCAAATCCTTCCCGACAGTCCGACAGGACCTCGCTCGATGCGCTGAACCGCACGATCGAAGGGCTGGAGGCGCGCATCGAAGGGCTGATGGGCAGCGGACGCGATCAGCGGACGCGCACGCCAATGGCCGAGCGCGATCCTTATGCGGCCTCCAATGCGCCGCGCCCCACACGAGCGCCGGTCGAGCCGCGGCCGGATCCGCTGGCGGAAATTCGCCAGCGCCAGCGCGCATTGGAAGCGGGCCGCGAACGCGCCTATGGGCGCGAGCAGGCCACCCAGCTGCGCGACCCCGCACCGCGCGCCGCTGCGCCACTGCCCGCCCCTGCCTTGCGCGCCGGCGGCGACACGATGACCGAGATCGCCCAGGCGCTCGTCAACCTCAGGCAGGACTTGAAGCGCGATATTTCCGAGGGCGTGACCCGCGAGATGAGCGCACTGCGCGCCGAACTGCGCGAGATCAAGGCGACCGCCGGAGACAGCCGCTTCGCCGACGACATTCGCGCCGACATGAACCGCCTGGCCCAGAGCATCAGCCAGTTGACCGGCCGCTCGAGCGGCCCGGAGGCCGCCGGGCTGCGCGAGGATTTCGAGGAGCTGCGATCGCTGATGGACGGGCTGGCGCGCGAGGAATCGCTGCGCCATATGGAAAACCGCTGGGACGGCGTCGAGAGCCGGCTTGCCGCACTCGACACCGAGGGGCTGCAGGAAGAGCTCGTTTCACTGGCCTACCGGCTCGACGATATCAAGCGCCATCTCGGCGGCATGGGCGAAAGCCCCGCGGTCCGGGCGCTGGAAGACAAGCTCATCGCCATCGCCACGGCGATGGAGCAGTTCGGCAACATGATCCAGCCGCATGACCGGGTCATGTCCGAGCAGTTCGCCGCCATGGATATGCGCCTCGACGAGATCAGCCGGGCGATTGCGGCAAGCGGCCGCGCGGCTGCCGCCAACGATCCGACGCTGATGCAGCGGCTGGAAAGCCGCCTGTCGTCGCTCGCCGACCAGATCGACCTGATGAGCCACGACGCGGCCAGCCGGGCAACCCCAGCCGACGAGCTGGCGATGCGGCTGGAAGCGCTGACGGAGCGCGTCGAGGAGCTGGCCAAGGCGGAAGCGACGTCCCGGCTCGACGAGCGGCTGGAACAGCTATCCTACCTGCTGGAGCGCACGCAGAAGGCGGCCGCGCAACCCGACCTCACCGGCCCGCTTTCCGACATCTCCCGCAAGATCGATGCGCTCGAGAATGGAGCGGTCAATGACGTGCTGGCGCAGCGGCTCGATTATCTCGCCCGGCGGATCGACGAGATGGCCTTTCAGCAGCCCGCACCTGCCGCGGCGATCGACGACAGAGCTTTCCAGCGTCTCGAAGGTCGGCTGAGCGACATCGCCGCCCGGCTGGAAGAAACAACGGCGGCGCCGCCGACCGATCCGCAAGCGCTGAAGAACCTCGAAGACCAGATTGCCAACCTTTCGGCGCTGATGAGCGAGCCGCGCGAAAGTGCCGCGATCCCGGCCGACCTCGACCGGCGCATGGGCGCGATCGAAGATTATATGGCGACAAGCGACGAATATATCATCGAGGCGGCGCGCCAAGCGGCGGAGGCCGTCGTCGAGGCCTATTCGCGCAATGGCGGCCTGCAGGGCGGCGTGCCCGCCGCCGACATGTCGGCGCTGACGGCGCTGGCCGAGGATCTGCGCCATCTCGAGGATATCAGCCGCGACAGCGAGGAGCGCACGCACAAGACCTTCAAGGCGCTGCACGAGACGCTGGTCCACATCGCCGACCGGCTCGACGGCATGGAAGAGCGCCGACGGCCGATCGCTCAGATGCCGATGGCCGACGTCGATTTCGATGTCGACCCCTATGCGCTGATGGTGGCTGAAGCCGCCCAGACGGCGGACGTGCCCCCGGCAGCGAAAGCCTCTCCGGTCATCCGCACGGCTGAGGTCGCGGCGGAACCTGCCGCCCCCGCCCAGGCCGCGAGCATGAGCGCAACAAGCGCGATCGCCATCGAAGCCGCGACGCGGCCGCCGGAGACCCCGACACCGGCGCCGGCAAAAACCAGCCTGTTCGCCAGCCTTGGCAAGCGGCTGCGGCCCGGCAAAAAAGCCGAGGCGCAGGCGAAGGAACGACCGGTGATCGACCCTGCGCCGTCGATCGATCCCGCCGACGTGGTCCCGACGGACGCGGCGAACGAACTGCTCGAGCCGGGTTCGGGCGCGCCCGACGTCAAGAAAATTCTTGAACGGGTGCGCGCCAGCCAGAGTGCCCAACGCGGCAAGCCTGCCATCGAGACGGATCGGGCCGACTACATCGCGGCTGCGCGCCGGGCGGCGCAGGCAGCCGCAATGGAAGTGGACGCCAATCCAAAGCAGGCGGCATCCAAGGCCGACAAGAAGGCCGCAAATGCCGACAAGACGAGCAAGACCGACAAGGCGGGCAAGCCCAGCGCCTTTTCGCGCTACCGCCGACCGATCCTTCTCGCCGTCGGCGCCGTCTTGCTCGCCATCATGGCCTTTCCGCTGGCCCGAACGCTGACGAGCGGCGAACCCGCACCGCGGCCGCCGGCGGAGGTCTCGGCGCTGACGGGGGCGATGGAAAATCCGAAGCCGGTTCCGCCTGAGGCGGCACCCGCCCAGCCGGACGCCGGCGCTGCCGATCTGAACGTCCCTGCAGCGGCGAGCGCACCGGCCGCCGATCAGGCGCAACCGGAAACAGCCCAGCCTGCTGCCAGCGATCACCTGACCGATGCGGCGCCGCTCGACAGCGAGGGAGTCGCAACCTTGGCCCCCGCCGGTACGTCCGGCGCACAGGAAACATCGAGCTTCACTCCGAACAGCCCGACCGCAGCGGCGGCCGCGCCGCAGGCAGCGATCACCATCCCCGACACCGTGCAGCCGAAATCACTTGCCGATGCGGCACAGGGCGGCGACTCCCTGGCGCTGTTCGAGATCGGCGCACGCTATTCGGACGGCCGCAACGGCATGACCGTCGATCAGAAACAGGCCGCAGGCTGGTACCAGCTTTCGGCCGACAAGGGTTTTGCGCCGGCACAATACCGGCTCGGCAGCATGTATGAGAAGGGCAACGGCGTCGAACGCGACATCGCCAAGGCGAAGGGCTTCTACGAGCAGGCGGCGAACCGGGGCAATGCCAGCGCCATGCACAATCTAGCCGTTCTCTACGCCTCCGGCGCGCTCGGCCAGCAGGATTATGCGACGGCAGCCTCGTGGTTCACCAAGGCCGCCAATCTCGGCATCACCGATAGCCAGTTCAACCTGGCAATCCTCTGCGCGAGGGGCAACGGCGTTCCGGCGGATCTCGAAGAATCCTACAAGTGGTTTGCGATCGCCGCCAAGGCCGGTGACAAGGATGCAGCGCAGAAGCGCGACGAAGTCGCCAATGCCATGAAGCCCGACCAGCTCGAACGGGCGCGCGCCAAGGCCGATCTCTGGAAGCCGGAACCGCTCGACCATCGCGCCAACGGCATCGACATTCCCGACGAATGGGCGGGCACAGGCATGAAGACGGCAACCGTCGACATGAAGAAGGCGATCCGCAACATCCAGGCGATCCTCAACAATAACGGTTTCGACGCCGGCGTGCCCGACGGCGAAATGGGGGCGAAAACCGTCGCCGCGATCAAGAGCTTCCAGAAGTCGATCGGCCAGCAGCCGGACGGCAAGGTGAGCGACGCGACCGTGAAGGCGCTGCTCGAACGCAACAAGCAGGTCGCCAAGGCGATCTAAGGTGCGTCGACGGAGGTCGAGCCGCCGGTGAAGACCCCTCCCCACAAGGGGGAGGGGCTTGCATGCCGCGCCGACGTTATCTCTTTCACGGATTCGCCCGCGGAAACGTTGATGTTGCTGTGGGGTGATGCCGCGCATAGCCCTCCCCCTTGGGGAGGGGTCTTCGCAGGCCTTGCGGCACTAAGCCGCAAGCTTTTCCGAATTTTTCCCACCCTCGTCACAAAACCTGAAAAAAGCCCGATTATGCCGGACATATCGATCCGCGCATCGCCGAATCTCCTGCCATCGATCTCTATCAATCGGGGCCGATCGAAAGCCTCTGGCAACGATTTCACAGTATGGTGCGCATTCGAACGGGGACGTGACAGGAACCGCCCGGCAGGGGCGGTCATCATTCGGGGTCGGTTGTGACAATTTATCTGCCCATCGCAGAATTGTCGGTGAACATCTTCATCATTCTCGGCATGGGGGCGGCCGTCGGATTCCTGTCCGGAATGTTCGGCGTCGGCGGCGGTTTTCTCATCACCCCGCTATTGATCTTCTACAATATCCCGCCCGTCGTCGCCGTCGCCACCGGCGCCAACCAGGTCGTGGCGTCGTCGATTTCGGGTGCGATCACCCATTTCCGGCGCGGCACGCTCGACGTCAAGCTCGGCACAGTGCTCCTGGTCGGCGGTCTTACAGGGGCGACCGTCGGCATCTGGATCTTCTCGCTGCTGCGCGCCATCGGCCAGCTCGACCTGATCATCTCGCTGATGTATGTCATCTTCCTCGGAGCGGTCGGCGGGCTGATGCTGCTCGAAAGCATCAATGCCATGCGCCGCGCCGCACGCAACGAGCCGCCCGCGCCGCGCAAGCCAGGCCACCAGCACTGGGTGCACAAGCTGCCGCTCAAGGTGCGCTTCAAGAAATCGAAGATTTTCCTCAGCGTCATTCCGATCATTGCGCTCGGCTTTGCGATCGGCATCCTGACCTCGATCATGGGTGTCGGCGGCGGCTTCATCATGGTGCCGGCAATGATCTACCTGCTGCGCATCCCGACCAATGTCGTGGTCGGCACCTCGCTTTATCAGATCATTTTCGTGACCGCCTATACGACGATCGTGCAGGCGGCGACGAACTTCTCTGTCGACATCGTGCTTGCCTTCATCCTGATGGTGGCGGGTGTCGTCGGGGCGCAATATGGCGTGCGCGTCGGCCAGAAGCTTCGCGGCGAGCAGCTGCGCGCTCTGCTTGGCCTGCTCGTTCTGGCCGTCGGCCTGCGTCTGGCGATCGCGCTGGTCGTGACCCCTGCCGACGTCTATTCGGTGGTGATGGGGACCGGCAACTGATGCGCCTGCTTGCCTCGATCCTCCTGCTCCTGTGTCTGCTGCCGGCGGTTGCCGGGGCGCAGTGGCTGCCGGGACAGGCAACGGAAGCGGTGCGGGAGGGGCTGGAGATCGGCACATCGACCAGCGAAATCGCCATCACTTCGGATTTCCACGGTGCCGATCTGACGATCTTCGGGGCGCTCTCGAACACCGACCAGCTGCTGCTCGCCATTGGCCAGTATGACGTGGTGGTGGTGCTGGAAGGCCCGCGCGAGGATGCGACGGTGCGCAAGAAAGAGCGCGTCTTCGGCGTCTGGGTGAACAGGCGCTCGATGACTTTCGAGGCGGTGCCGCATTCCTATTCGATGTCGAGCTCGCGCATGATCGACGATCTGACGACGCCGCTGGAACTCACCGACCAGGGGATCGGCATCGACCACATTCCGCTGACGCCGGTCGGCTTCGTCGGCGACGGCAGCAATCTCGGCGAGTTCCGTCAGGCTTTCCTGCGGCTGCAGCAGGTGGGCGCGCTTTACGACAGGAACCCGAGCGGCGTGCGGTTCGTTTCATCGAACCTCTTCAAGGCGAGCCTGCGCCTGCCGGCAAATATTCCGAACGGGGTGCACACGGTGCGCGCCTATCTCTTCAAGAGCGGCAATCTCATCACCGATAAATCGCTGCCGCTTCGCGTCATCAAGACGGGCATCGAACAGACGATCACCGATGCGGCCCATGATCAGCCGATCCTCTACGGATTTGCGGCCGTGGCGCTCGCCGTCGTCACCGGCTGGAGCGCCAGCCTGATTTTCCGCAAGGAGTGATCCGGCGCCGCGAACCGTCGCGCTCGTGTCTCATGTCTTCAGGAAGGCGAGCCGCTCGTCGACGCGAGCGGGGGCAATTTCCAGAATATCGGCGCTGACGACGCCTTCCGCTACGAAAGGATCCTGCTGAATCCTGGTTTCGAGTTCGGCGCGCGAGGTGTTGTGAGCGACGACTGCTCCACCGGCGCTCGGCTGAAGGCCGCCGGCGAGAAGAAAAATCCCGTCGTCGAAGCCTCGTTTGAGCCAGGCATTATGCGCTTCCATCAGAACCGGTGCGTTGGCCCTGCTTTCAGAAAATTTCAGAGTAATGAAAAACATGCAGTGTCTCCTTCAGGAATGCTGTCGTGAAAGGGTGTCGGGAAAGGCGGGTGTTTCTGGCCGCTGCTCCGCCAGCCACGCGCGCATATTTTCCACCTCGTTTTGAACAAAGATTTCGTCGCGATAGGCGGCCGCAAGCGTCGCAACACCCTGGCTCCGCATCAGGATGTGCATGGCAAGCGCATCGGCTTCATCCTCGCGGCCAAGCTCACTGAATTGACGTGACAGCCAATGGCGAAACAGATCGAAAAGTTCGGCAGCACGGCTCTTGGCAATGTGATCGAGCTTGGCGAGTTCGGCGCAAAGCGTGCCGACCGGGCAACCGTGGGCCATGATTTTCGACTGATTCAGGATGAGGAGATTGACGAAGCTGAGAATACGCTCGTCAGGTGCCTCGGCCTGTGCTTCCCACTCATCGAGCATTGACCTGGTTTTGAGGAGGCGATGGGTGATCACCGCATCGAGAAGCTCGTCCTTCGTCTTGAAGTGATAATAAAAATTGCCTCGCGAGAGTCCGACTGTACCCGCAATGTTGGCAAAGGACGTTGCTTCAAAGCCTCTCTCGTAGAAAAGCCTGTCGGCTGCTTCGACAATTTGCTGGCGGGTGGCCGCAGCGACCATTTTCATTCTCCCTTCTGTCCGCGAAGCTGCGATTCGTAGGTCAATCGACCTAGGGATTAGGACAATTGACCTAGAAGAGTCAAGCGCCGGAACTTCTTGTCGGCGGCCCCCTTCGCCCCCAGGACCGCTTGCGTATCGCAATCAGTTGAATTACTGTGAACCAGTTGCTTATTAAAAGCGGTTTTCACTTGAGGAGGATGAAATGCGGAAGCTTGTCGTCTGGAACCTGATGACGCTCGATGGCTATTTCGAGGGAACGAAACCGTGGGAGATCGACTTCCACAATCTCGCCTGGGGACCGGAGCTCAAGCGCTATGCCGAGCAGTTCGGCGAGGAAGGTGACCTCCTGGTCTTCGGCCGCAAGACCTATGAGGGCATGGCCGCCTACTGGCCGACTGCTGAGGACGAAGACAAGATCAAGGCCTATATGAACGGCATCGCCAAGATCGCCGTCTCTCGAACAATGACCGATCCCGGCTGGAACAATTCGCGCATCGTCAGCGATCCGATCCCCGAATTGAAGAGGCTGAAGCAGGAGGACGGCAAGACGATTTTCATCTTCGGCAGCGCCGCGCTTGCCGACAGCCTGCTGAAGGCGGGCCTTATCGATGAGATCCGGGTTTGCGTGGTGCCGGTCATTCTCGGCGGCGGCAATCCGCTCTTCAAGCCGGCCGAGGCTCAGGTGCCGCTGAGGCTTATTGAATCCTCGACCACGCGAAGTGGCGCAGTGATCCTGCGTTATAAGCCGGTCAGGGCGTAGGGGTGGGTCATGGCTGCCGAGTTCCCGGGCAACCTCTTCGAAAAAGTTCGTATTCGACTAAAAACCGGTTTTTAACATTTACGAGTTAGTAATCTCTCGGAAACGAGAGGTTCTGTCATGCGTACTCGTATCGTTCTGACCGCCGTGGGTCTCGCGCTGCTTGCCGGCTGCGCGACGGCGCCGAAGCAGACGAGGAACATCTGCGCCGTCTTCGACCAGCGCGAAGGTCTTTTCTCCAGCTGGCAGAGGGCGGCAGAGCGGACGGAGAAGAAATACGGCGTGCCCGTGCCGATCCTGATGGCGACGATGTACACCGAATCGGGTTTCCAGCCCTACGCGCGGCCGCCGCGCACCAAGCTCTTCGGCTTCATTCCTTGGACCCGGCCTTCGACCGCCTACGGCTATTCGCAGGCGCTCGACGGTACATGGGATCACTATCAGTCGCAGACGGGGAACTGGGCGGCGCGGCGCACGAACTTCGCCGACGCGATCGATTTCATCGGCTGGTATCATTACCAGAATAGTGTGGAGACCGGTATTCCGCTCAACGATGCCTATAATCTCTATCTCGCCTATTATTCGGGGCCGACGGGATATAAGCGCGGCGACTGGCGCTCGAACGGGCAATTGCAGCAGACGGCACAGAAGTTCGCGCGAATGGCGGGGACATATCAGCAGCAATTGCAAGGGTGTGATTAAGTTCAAAGGCGTGCAGTGTGGCACCCCCACGGCACACATCGAGGACAGACGCTACCCCCGCAAATTCCCATACCTGACCGAATAAATCCGATCGCGTCCCAGCAGATGCGCGATCAGCGATTCCTTTTCGAACAAGCCCTTCATCGCCTGATGGCCGAGATCGAGGCCGCCGCTCATCACCCCAAAGGCCGGCATGAGGAGGCGAGCGCCGTCCGTGGCGAAGCAGGGGCGGCGGATTGATCGTTCGCGCCGGCGCACGGTCGCCGAAGGATGCAGGTGGCCGGCGATTTCGCCGCTCTGCAAGCCGTTCCTCGGCTCGTGGCGGAAGGTCAGGCCGGCATAATGCACCTCGTCGGCGCAAGCGCCGGGCAGATCGACGATGCCGTCGGGATCATGGTTGCCGTTGATCCAGATCCATTCGCGGCCGCGCGCCATACCGACGATCAGCGCGCGAAAATTTTCCGGCAGATGCTTCGAACCGATGCGGTCGTGAAAATTGTCGCCGAGCGAGATGACGAGCTTCGGATCATAGCGGGAAATGACGGCGGCAAGCACGGTCAGCGTCGCCAGCGTGTCATAGGGCGGCAGCATCATGCCACGGCGCGCGAAGGCTGCGCCTTTTTCGAGATGCAGGTCGGAGACGACGAGCAGTCCGGCATCCGGCAGATAGAGGGCGCCGAGCGGATCGCAGACGGCGGCAATGCCGTTCACCGATGTCTCGATGCCGGGGATCGCAGCCAATCCGGAAATGTCGCGCGCCAGCGCCAGGCGGTTCATCACAGTCGTATTTTTCCCAGTCATCATCATGCCAGAGCTTCGGCGATCAGATCGTCCGCCGCCTCGGCCAATAGCGCATCATGGGCCTCGCCCGGCACCGCCTCGCGGCCGATTTCCAGCATCACCGGCACGGCGAGCGGGGAAATATGGTCGAGCGGGCGGTGGGTGATGTGGCCCCTGATTCGCATCAGCATATCGCCAAGACGGCTTATATCCAAAAGCCCCGTCGCCGCATCCTGGCGCGTTGCCTGCAGCAGGATGTGATCCGGCTCATGGCTGCGGAGCACGTCATAGATCAGGTCGGCCGAGACGGTGATCTGGCGGCCGCTCTTTTCCTTGCCCGGATGGCGGCGCTCGATCAAGCCCGCAATCACGGCGCAATTGCGGAAGGTGCGTTTCAACAAGAAGGATTCGGCGAGCCAGGCCTCGAGATCGTCGCCGAGCATATCCTCATCGAAGAGGTCGGAGAGGCTCAACCGGCCATTGGCGATCATCAGCCCCATATCCTCGAGACCCCAGACGGCGAGCGAATAATCGGTGGCGACGAAGCCGAGCGGCTTGGCGCCCGCTCGCTCCAGCCGGCGGGTCAGCAGCATGCCGAGAGTCTGGTGGGCGAGACGGCCTTCGAAGGGATAGGCGACCATATAGCCGCGGCTGCCGCGCGGGAAGGTTTCGATCAGGAACTCGTCGCGCTTCGGCAGCATCGACTTGTCGGTCTGCAGCGACAGCCAGTCGCGCACCTGATCCGGCAGGTGGCGCCAGCGATCGGGATCGGCGATCATCGCCCGCACCTGCTCGGCGAGATAGGTCGACAGCGGAAACTTGCCGCCATTATAGGCGGGGATCTTCGGATCGAGCGAAAAGGCCTGCGACGCCAGGCATTCATTTTCGCGTATGCCTTCGAAACGCAGCACCTTGCCCGAAAACACGAATGTGTCGCCCGGCGACAATTGCTCGAGGAAATATTCCTCGACCTTGCCCAGCGTGGCGCCGCCGCGACCGAGCCGGCCGCCCTCGCCGCGCTTGACCATGCGGATGTTCAGCATCGGGCTTTCGACGATGGTGCCGAGGTTGAGGCGGTATTGCTGGGCGACCGCCGGATTGGAGACGCGCCAGCGGCCCTCCTTGGTCTTGCGGATGCGAGCGTAACGCTCGTAGGTCCTAAGCGCATAACCGCCGGTCGCGACGAAATCGATGACGCGCTCGAAGGTCTCCCAGCTAAGATCGGCATAGGGCGAGGCGCTGGTGACCTCGTCATAGAGCTCCAGCATGTCGAAGGGTTCGGCGCAGGCCATGCCGAGTACGTGCTGGGCGAGCACGTCGAGAGCGCCGCGGCCGACGGGCGGCGTGTCCTGGGCGCCGATATAATTGGCGTCGAGGGCTGCCTGGCACTCCATGACTTCAAAGCGATTGGCCGGCACGAGGATCGCCTTCGAAGGCTCGTCCATGCGGTGGTTGGCGCGGCCGATGCGCTGGGCAAGGCGTGAGGCGCCCTTCGGCGCTCCGACATGGATGACGAGATCGACATCGCCCCAGTCGATGCCGAGATCGAGCGTTGAGGTGGCGACGACGGCGCGCAAGCGGTTTTCGGCCATCGCCGCCTCGACCTTGCGGCGCTGGGCGACATCGAGCGAGCCGTGGTGGAGGGCGATCGGCAGGTTGTCGTCATTGATCGTCCAGAGTTCCTGAAACAGCATCTCGGCCTGACTGCGGGTATTGACGAACAGCAGCGTCGTCTGGTGTTCGAGGAGCTGCTTGTAGACATCGGGAATGGCATAGCGGGCGGCATGACCGGCCCAAGGAATGCGCTCTTCGGTCGACAGGATCGAGATATTGGGTTTGGCACCGCCTTCGACGACGACAAGACCAGCGTGATGTTCCCTCCCCTCCTCCTGGGCGACCAGCCATTTCTGCAAGTCCATCGGCTCGGCGACGGTCGCCGACAGGCCGATGGTCTTCAGGCCGGGGGCAAGGCGGCGAAGGCGCGCAAGGCCGAGCGACAGCATATGGCCGCGCTTGGAGGTGACGAGCGAATGAAGCTCGTCGAGCACGACATATTTCAGGTCCTTGAAGAAGCGCTCCGCCTCGCGGTTCGCCAGCAGCAGAGCAACCTGCTCCGGCGTCGTCAGCAGAATATCCGGCGGATTGAGCTTCTGCCGCTGGCGCTTGGCAATCGGCGTATCGCCGGTGCGGTTTTCGATCGTGACGGGCAGGCCCATCTCTTCGACCGGCTTCATCAGGTTGCGCTCGATATCGATCGCCAGCGCCTTCAGTGGCGAGACATAGAGCGTGTGGATGCCGGTGAAGGCGGAGCCGGGCGGAATTTTGCCGCGGCGGGTGAGATCAGTGAGCGAGGGCAGGAAGCCAGCGAGCGTCTTACCGGCGCCGGTCGGCGCAATCAGCAGCGTGCTTTGACCGGCCTCGGCGCGGGACAGCAGTTCCAGCTGATGGGCGCGAGGGCGCCAGCCCTTTTCCGCAAACCAGCGGGCAAAGGCTTCAGGCAATAGGGCGCGGGCTTCGGAATCGATCTGGTCCACGTCCTGAAGGTAGTGAAAAGCGGGCGAAAAAGAAGGGCAGTTGACAGAAGCGAGAATCATGGATATTTTTTATCCACGAATTGAGGAGATGACACCGATGAAAATGAGCGATGGAGTCGAGCAGGCCATTCACAGCGTCGCCATGCTCTCCGGCCTCTCCGAAGGCGGTGTCCTTTCGGCGGCTGCGCTGGCGGAATTCCACGGCGTGTCGACAAGCTATCTGCTCAAACATCTGCAGGCACTGTCGGGCGCCGGCATCCTCGATACGGTGCCGGGGCCGAAGGGCGGCTATCGGCTGGCGAAGGCGCCGGCGGAGATTTCGCTGCTCGACATATTGCTTGCTGTGGAGGGACCGGCCCCGGCCTTTCGCTGCGCCGAAATCCGCCAGCGCGGACCGAACCCGGTCTCCGACCACTTCTTTTCCAAGCCCTGCAACATCAGCGCGGCAATGCTCCGGGCCGAGCGGGTCTACCGGGCCGAACTTGCCAAGACCAGCATTGCCGATCTCGGCATCGAACTCGCCGCCCTCGACGACGGATCGATCGCAGCCCGAGGCTGCGCCTTCCTTGAAATCCATGAACGCAAGACGGCTCGTTGAGCCATATCAAAGGAGAAAGACATGCAACCGCGTTTCAACTTCGCCAAAGCCGCTCCCGATGCCTACAAGGCGGTCGTCGCACTCGAACAATATGTCCAGTCTTCCGGACTGGAGCGCCGCTTCATCCATTTGATCAAGCTGCGCGCCTCGCAGATAAACGGCTGCGCCTACTGCGTCGATATGCATGTGAAGGAAGCCCGCCACGACGGGCTCAGCGAACAATGGATCAACCTGATGTGCGTCTGGCGGGAATCGCCGATCTATGACACGCGCGAAAGGGCCCTGCTCGGATGGGTCGACGCTGTGACCAATATCGCCAAGACAGGCGCGCCTGACGCAGACTACGAGGCGCTGAAGGCGCATTTCTCCGAGAAGGAGATGACCGAGATTACGGTGGCGATCGGCGCGATCAATATCTGGAACCGGCTTGCCGTCGGCTTCCGCTCACAGCACCCGATCGATCAGGTGACGAAAGCCGCATGATCGATATTGACGGGAACCGACCCGAAGATCTCGGGTCGGTCGAATATCAGGTTAATCGCGATCGGCAGCGGCGCGCGCCGCAACGGCTTCGGACCCACTGCCCGAGAGGTTGATGCTGTTGAATATGTCGCGGACGACCTTGGTAATTTCCTCTGCGGAAGCGCCCTTGGCGTATTCTTCCTGCATGCGGCGTCTTACGAGTTTTTCCAAATCTGACATGGTTCACCTCATCAAATCCGGCGCGACAGGAGTGTCGCGCCGAGGCCGATCTGAGGCAAGTTACGATTTGTTTAGAATGGGTTACCGATTTGTAAGGTTAGTCCGCTATCGGTGAAGGTCCGATTAGGGCACGTCCCCTCTCACCGTTTTACGGGGAGAGGGGACGTGCCCTGCGAAAGGTGTGCGAGGAACGGAGAGGTCGCGGCATATCCCTTCGCCTCGCGTGCGGCATCCGAAGGACGGGTCGAGACCCGTGGTTCCGGCAGACGGATAAGGGGGCAGCCACCCCTACAACGCAATATAGCGGTCGGCGCGGTGGTTGATGGCAACGAAGAGGTTGAGGACAATGGCGCCGAGCACCGAATAGAAGACGACGGACGGCGTGGTGACGAAGAAGGCGGCGGCGAGGACGCACATGTCGATGGCGAGCTGGACGAGGCCGGCGCGGATGCCGAAGCGTTCCTGCAGGTAGATGCCGAGAATGCCGACGCCGCCGAGGCTGGCGCGGTGGCGATAAAGCGCCAGCAGGCCGAAGCCGAGCAGCAGGCCGCCGAGAAGGGCAGCCCACGCCGGGTGGATGCTCGAAATCGAAAAGAAGCGCGACTGCACGTCTGATAGCACCGAGGTCAGGCCGATGGCAATGAAGGTCTTGATCGTGAAGGCCATGCCGAGGCGCTTCCACGAGAGATAGAAGAACGGCAGGTTGAGCAGGAAGAAGGCGAGGCCGAAATTGACGCCGAAGGCATAGTGCAGCAGGAAGGCGACACCGGCGGTGCTGCCGGTGAGAAGGCCGGCACTGGCGAGCACATAAATGCCGAGAGCGGCAATCAGACTGCCGGAGAAGATACCTTGCACATCTTCGATCGGCGTATGGCGGGTCGCGCTGGTATTCCAGACGCCAAGGGCATTGATGCGCTGTGTCATATTCCAGTCTCCACGGCAGACAGGTTCGCGAAAGCCTCGGAGGAACTCCTGAAGGCGGTGACGTTTTTTGCAATGTGAAATGAGCCGGCGGGGCGCGGTCGGTATCGCCGCGCTCTTGGCGATATCAGTGAAATATCAGTCTTCTGCCGTTGCAATCAAGCAAAATAGGTAAGCAATGCTGACCTATTAAAAAAATGGCAAGAAAAGTTCGCTTACGCAGCGTTGCGCGTAAGGAACAGAATGCCGGAAACCGGTTTTCCGCCATCTTTGCGAATGACCGTCTTGACGATCTTGAGGATCTCGAAGCCGTGGCGGGAAAGCAGCCGCCTCACATAGGCTTCCGAATGGGCGTAACGCAACGACGGGGCGAGTTGGAAAGCCTCTCCGTCGCCCGCATCCTCGACGGAGAAGGTGAAGTCCGCACCGACGGCGGCGAGTTCGCCGACGATCGCAAAGACGCTCTCGAGGTTGCCGAGATACATCAGCACGTCGGCTGCGCTCACGAGATCGGCGCGCCGGCGCCGGGCATCACCGAACAGGCCGGAGAGATCGGGCGCAAGCGACAGATCGGCCTGGGCGAGATGATCATAGACCTGTTTCTCCGCGGCCTTGGCCAGCATGTTCTGCGAGAGGTCGAAGCCTTCGAGGCGGCGGGCGCGGGCGCGGATCTCCGGGCCGAGCAGGCCGGTGCCGCAGCCGAGATCGACGGCGCATTCGTAACGCCTGCCGGTGGAGGCGATGAGGTCTGCGAGCTTCTGCGGGACGCTGTAATCGAGTTTTTCGACGAGGGCGGTGTCGAATCGATCGGCATAATCGTCGAACAGGCGCTCGACGTAGCGGCTCGGCGGCCGCTCGGGGATCGCAGCGTCGCCGAGAAGGGCAAGCTTGAGGGTGGCGCCGAATATATCCTCGGGATCGAGGGCAATCGTCCGGCGATAGGCCTCGATCGCGGCTTGCCCCCTGCCCGCCTTTTCCAGATAGGTGGCGAGCCGATACCAGCCGGCGGCCCAGGCAGGCACGAGCTCCAGCGCCTGCTCCATCAGCTCGGCCGCTGCCTCCGCCTCGCCGCCTTCTTCGAGCATCCTGGCATAATCGGCGCGGCGGTCGGCGATGACATCGCCTGAGGAAAGCTGTTGGGACTGCATGACGAACCTATCGTTTCGCTGGCATTTGCCGGCGGCCACAAAAAAACTCAAGTCCTATTTCAGAGGCGAAGCGGCCAATTCCGGAAAGGGCTTGCGGGCGGTGCGCCGCGACCTTATTCCAGGGGCAAACAGGAGATGGCGCATGTCCGATCAGGTGAACAGGTTCCTCGGCGATTCGCTCGGCCGCACATTGATTAAACTCATCGTGGTGTCGCTGATCGTCGGATTCGTCATGACCGTGTTCGGCCTGACGCCGTGGAACATCATCTATGGGTTCCGCGACTTCATCCTGGAACTCTGGCACCGGGGCTTTGCCGCGCTCGGGCGCGTCGGCGACTATCTCCTCCTCGGGGCGACGATCGTCATCCCGCTCTTCGTCATCCTTCGCCTTTTCAGCTACCGCCGATAACATGATATCAATCGATCTTTCCAGGCGCAGCCTGCTCACTCTTTCCGGACTTGCACTCGCCGCCGGCATCGCCGGCTGCACCACGACCCCGCGAATTGCCGGCGCGCCCTCGAACGGCGAGGACCAGACGACGAGCGTGCTGCCGCTCGTCAACCAGTTGAGGGCGAAGAACGGCCTGCCGCCGCTTGAGGTCGATCCGGCGGCGCAGACGGCGGCCCTCTTCCAGGCGAAGCGCATGGCGAGCGCCGGCAAGATGGCGCACCTCATGGGCATGACGGACAGCTTCGGCGCCCGCGTCAAGGCGAGCGGCGTGCGGCTGCCGGCGGCCGAGAACATTGCTTCCGGCCAGCAGAGCGTCGACGCCGTTGTGACTGCCTGGATCAATTCGCCGCATCATCTGGAAAACATGCTCGGGCGTTATGACGGCCTCGGCGTCGCAGTCGCCCATAATACGTCTTCCAGGAACCTGCCCTACTGGGCCATGGTGCTTTCCAGCCGAGGCGATTCTGCCTCGATCTAAGGCAGGTCATGGATACGCGCAGCAACAACAACACTCTCGCTTTCGTAGTGACGCACCGGTTGGTGCTTTCGATCGCTATTCCGATGACGCTCGGCTTCATGACGACGCCCCTGCTCGGGCTGACGAGCACCGCCGTCGTCGGTCATATGGGTAACGCTGAAGCGCTGGCGGGGCTGGCGATCGGCGCGATGCTCTTCGATCTGATCCTCGGCAGTTTCAACTTCCTGCGCGCCTCGACGACGGGACTGACGGCGCAGGCCTATGGCCGGCGCGACGGGCACGAACAGCAGGCTGTCTTCTGGCGAGCGCTGATCTCAGCGCTCGCCTGCGGGCTGGCATTGCTCTGTCTTTCGCCGCTGATCGAGACCGCGGGATTGCGGCTGATGGGCGCGGAAGGGGCGATCGCCGAGGCGACCGGCACCTATTTCGCGATCCGCATGCTGGCGGCACCGGCGGCGCTGGCGAATTACGCCATTCTCGGCTTCGTGCTCGGGCGCGGACAAGGCAGTGTCGGGCTGCTGCTGCAGGCGCTGATCAACGGCATCAATATTCTGCTATCCATCTATCTCGGCCTGTCGCTGGGCTGGGGCGTGGCCGGGGTCGCCTGGGCAACCACGGCCGGTGAAACAGCCGGCGCATTCGCCGGGCTTTTCATCGTGCTCAAAGATTTCGGCAGGGCCGAGCGTCCGGCATGGGCCGAGATCTTTTCCCGGCACCGGCTGGCGGAGCTTTTCGCACTCAACCGCGACATCCTGATCCGCACCTTCGTGCTGATCGGCGCCTTCACGATCATGACGCGGATCGGCACCGGCTTCGGGGCGGTGACACTGGCCGCCAATGCCGTACTGATGAATTTCTTCCTGCTGTCAGGTTATTATCTCGACGGGCTTGCCAATGCCGCCGAGCAGATCACCGGCCGGGCGATCGGCGCGCGGTACAGGCCGGCCTTCGACCGCGGGCTGAAGCTGACAACCATCTGGTCGTTCGGACTGGCCGCATTCGCTTCCGCCTTTTTCTTCCTCGCCGGCCCGTGGCTGATCTCGGTGCTGACCACCTCGCCGGAGGTGCGGCAGGCGGCCGAAACCTATCTGCCCTGGGCTGCGATTACCGGACTAACGGGGGCGCTCGCCTTCCTGATGGACGGCGTCTTCATCGGCGCGACATGGTCGGTCGACATGCGCAACCGGATGCTGATGTCCTTTGCCGGCTACCTCCTAATGCTCGCCGTCTTCGTGCCGCTCTTCGGCAATCACGGCTTGTGGCTTGGCATGAACGCCTTCCTGCTGTTCCGCGGCTTCTTCCTCGCCATGCTGGTCGGGTCGCGGGCCGATCAGACCTTCCGCGCCGCCCAGTAATCCAGCCTGCTGTCACGCAGCGCGCGGATCGAGCCGGCCTTTTCGCGGTCGAGCAGCGCCGAAAGACCGCGGACGATATCGCCGGGCAGGCTGGGGCCTTCATAGACCATGCATGAATAGAGCTGGACGAGATCGGCACCCGCCCTGATTTTCTCCAGCGCTGTTTCGGCCGAGGAGACGCCGCCGACGCCGATGATCGGCAGATCAGGGCCGACGCGCTTGCGCATCCGGGCAAGCACCGCCGTCGATTTTTCGAACAGCGGCACCCCGGAAAGACCGCCCGCTTCCTTCGCCTGGCGCTGGTCCTTGAGACCGTCGCGAGACAGCGTGGTGTTGGAGACGATCAGTCCATCCAGCGGATGCGCGAGCGCTTCCGCCGCAATATCGTCCATGCCTTCCTCGGTCAGGTCAGGGGCGATCTTCAGAAAGACCGGGATCTTCCGACCGGATTTTTGCGCCATCTCGTCGCGCGCCGAAAGCACGGCCGACAGCAGCGCCGCCAGGCTTTCGCGTGCCTGCAGGTCGCGCAAGCCGGGCGTATTCGGCGAGGAGATATTGGCGGTGAAATAACGCGCGACGGAATAGAAGCGGCGGATGCCGGCGACATAATCGGCGATGCGATCTTCGCTATCCTTATTGGCGCCGATATTGATGCCGATCATGCCGCCGCCCGCCAGCGTCGAGAGACGTCCGAAAGCGGCGTCATGGCCCTCATTGTTGAAACCGAGGCGGTTGATGACCGCTTCATCCTCGACCAGGCGGAAGATGCGCGGGCGCGGATTGCCAGCCTGCGGCTTCGGCGTCACGGTGCCGATCTCGGTAAAGCCGAAGCCGAGCTTCAAGAGCGCTTCCGGCACCTCGGCATTCTTGTCGTAGCCGGCCGCCATGCCGAGCGGGTTTTCGAAAGTGAGGCCGGCGATGGTCTGGCGCAGGCGCGGATCGGGAGTGATCCGGCAGGCGGGCACGAGGCCAGACTTCAGCGCGGCGATCGACATGCCGTGCGCCGTTTCCGGGTCGAACAGGAAAAGGCCCTTGCGGGCGATGCGCCTGAAGGGATCGATCATGGCTGCAGCTCCGGGAAGATATGAACGCCGTTCTCATCGAGCGGCAGCGGCGCCTCCCAGAGCACGGCCGCAAGCGGCAGATCGGCGTAGAGATGCGGGAAGAGATCGCCGCCGCGGGAGGGTTCGAAGAGGAGCTTGTCACCGAAACCGCGGCCATCGACGGCGACCAGCACCAGGCCGGACTGGCCGGCAAAATGCAGGGCCGCGGTCTGCTTCACCTGGTCGGCCGTGGAGAAATGGATGAAGCCGTCCTTGAGATCGATGCCGGCGCCATGAAAAACACCGCTTTGTCTGGCTTGCTGCCAGAGCGTTTCCGTCACGATCTTGTAAAGGGTCGGTGTCACGGTCATCATGGCCTCGCGATTGCTGATCCTTGGGTCATGAGCGCTTTGCCGGAAAGAGGCGGCGATGTCCACGCCTCGGCACGCAAAAAGCCGGGCCAGCCCAGGCAAAATCCGGAGGATGAGACGATGAAGATTTTGGTTCTCGCACTTGGCGCTGTTCTCCTGCCGCTTGGCGCCGCAGCGGCCGAGACCGATGCGGGCCGATTCCAACTGGAGAAGAGCGGCGACCATTTCGTCCGGCTCGACCGCCAGACCGGCGCCATGTCGATCTGCCAGGACAAGGACGGCGCCCTCGTCTGCCGTATGGCGGCCGATGAGCGGGCGGCCTATGAGGACGAGCTCGACCGGCTTTCAGAGCGGGTGACCAAGCTGGAACAGGGCGGCCTCATCCAGCGTGCGCTGCCGAGCGACGCCGAGATCGACCGCTCGATCAGCATCATGGAGCGGATGATGAAGAGCTTCATGGGGATGGTGAAGGAGTTCCAGGCTGACGAAAAAGCCAATCCCCTTCCGCAGAAGACATGATCTGATATAGTCATTTCAGAATGCCTGCATGCAATGCCGAGGGGACGGCGCGCATGCGGCATGATCGGACTCTTGGGAGGGAGTTTTCGATGCAGGAACAGACCATCATCATCGCGGACGATCATCCGCTGTTTCGCGATGCGCTGCGCCAGGCGGTGATCGGCATGGAAGGCCGGCAGACCATCGTCGAGGCCGGTGATTTCGCAGCCGCACGCACCGCCGCCGGCACACATCCAGATGCCGACCTGATGCTGCTCGATCTCGCCATGCCCGGCGTCAGCGGCTTTTCCGGCCTGATGGCGCTGCGCGCCGAATTCGCCAGCCTGCCGATCATCATCGTTTCGGCGAGCGACGACGCCACGACGATCCGCCGGGCCCTGGAGCTCGGCGCTTCCGGCTTCATTTCCAAATCCTCGGGCATCGAAGACATCCGCCGCGGCATCCAGACGGTGCTTGCCGGCGATATCGCCACACCGGAAAGCTATCGCGACGGCCAGGAGCAGGATCCCGACGTCGCCGACCTGATCCGCCGCCTGCACACGCTGACGCCGCAGCAGAGCCGGGTGCTGACCATGCTGGCCGAGGGCCTGTTGAACAAGCAGATCGCCTATGAACTCGGCGTCTCCGAAGCGACGATCAAGGCGCATGTCTCGGCAATCCTGCTGAAACTCGATGTCGACAGCCGCACACAGGCGGTCATCCAGCTCGGCAAGATCAACATGGCGATGGTGGCTTGAGGGCGACCGAAACCGGTCGATAACAGGATTTTATTCCTCCTTACCTTTACGGTCGGCGTGGGGTCAGCTAGTATTCTGTCGCTGAAGCATCGGCTCAAAAAGTCGGAATCGATTTTCGGCAGGTGAGATGTTCAGACTTAGAGTGTTAGAGCGTCCTTTATACGTCCGAAGCGGACGCGCGGTGCTCTAAAGCGCAGCCTGAGACAGGCTGCACGGAATCGGGCGCATATGCTGTCACACAAGCAGATCTGGGAGGCGATCGACAGGCTTGCCGAACGGCACGAGCTGACGCCATCCGGTCTTGCGCGCCGTGCCGGGCTCGACCCCACCTCGTTCAACAAATCTAAACGGCTTTCCGCCGATGGGCGGCTGCGCTGGCCATCGACGGAATCGATCGCCAAGGTGCTCGATGCGACGGGGGCGAGCATGGAGCAGTTTCTCGCCTTCATGCAACCGGCCGCCAGTTCCGCCGGAGAGCGGATCGGCGAGCGTGCCGGCCCCCCGCCGGGCAGCGCCATTCCTCTGCTCGGCTTCGCCCAGGCCGGCGCCGGTGGCTTCTTCGACGATAGCGGCTTTCCGGCCGGTCATGGCTGGGACGTGGTGGAGTTTCCGGCCAACCCGTCGCAGAGATCCGGCGTCTATGCGCTGGAGGTGCAGGGCGAAAGCATGATGCCGCTTTATCGCGACGGCGACGTGCTGATCGTCGAGCCCGGGGCGCAGGTGCGCCGCAACGACCGCGTCGTCGTGCGCACATGCGCGGGCGAAGTAATGGCCAAGGTGCTGCTGCGCCAGAGCCCGCGGTCGATCGAGCTGATGTCGCTTAATCCCGAACATCCCAACCGCACGCTCGATCTTGCCGATGTCGATTGGATCGCCCGCATCATCTGGGCCAGCCAGTAGGAAGATATTCCATGCGCCCTGCCGCCGTCTTTACAGGTATTATGGGGATGGCGGTGGTGGTCGGCCTGCTGAAGGCAGGCGAAGCGAGGCTTCGCGGCGGCACGGGAGGGGAAGAAACCGCAGCCACAGAGGAGACAGCAGCGGCTGCGCCGAATGTTGCCTCCGGGGCCGCCGAACCGGCAGTGACAATATCCGACGAACGTGCCGAAATGATCGCCCGCTCTGTGGAACCGGCGGTCCCGCACCCAGCGGAGCGGCGACTGAAGGCGCGGCGCCCAGAGCCGCCACTATCCCGCAACAAGCGGCGCCGACATCCAGCCAAACGGCAGGGCCGGCCGAGAAAAAGGCCATGGAGCTGCCGCGGCCACTGGTCGAAGACGCGGGCATTCTTTCCTTCGGGGAGCGCAGGCTCCAGCTTGCCGGCATCGCCCCCACGCCGGCCGACAGGATATGCGGGCCGGCAGGCCGGCAATGGCCCTGCGGCATGATGGCGAAGACGGCGCTGCGCCAGCTCTTGCGCAACCGCAGCATCACCTGCGATCTCGACACGGTCGAATGGAAGGGAACGGCGATCGCCGCCTGTCGGCTCGGTACGCAGGATCTCGGCGCGTGGCTTGCCGAAAGCGGCTGGGGGGAAGCAGAGGCGGGTTCGCCGCTTGCATCCGTCGCCGACAAGGCGAAGCCGGCGCAGAAAGGCATTTACGGCGGCGATCCGCGCCGCAAGTGACAGGCCGCCCGCCGGGGGAGAGCTGCCAATCTCTTGTAAAGGCCGCCGCCAATTCCTAATCTGCGCTGATCAACAAGGAATCCAAGATGAACAAGCCGCTTTCTGCCCATGATGCGCTGATTTACGTGATGGTGATGGCATCCGCCGTCGACAGCACCATGAACGACAGGGAGATGGAAAGGATCGGTCAGCTGATCGGCTTCCTGCCGGTTTTCAGGGATTTTGATGACGACAAGCTCATTCCGATAGCACGCGACTGCGCCGCGCTTCTGGCTGGGCCTGAAGGCCTCGACGTGGTCCTCGAAACGGTCCGCGATACCTTGCCGGCAAAACTCTATGACACCGCTTATGCGCTTGCCGTCGAGGTGGCCTCCGCCGATCTTTCGGTCAAGGCAGAGGAACTGCGACTGCTCAGCCTGCTGCGGGACCGCCTCGGCCTCGATAAGCTCACCTGCGCGGCGATCGAGCGGAGCGCCATTGCCCGCTTCCGCAAGGGATAATCCTTGAGGCTCAGTAGAGCCCGTAGGGAAAATAGCGCAGATAGATCTCCTGGAGACGGCCGGTGCGCGACAGCGCCGCCAGCGCATGATCAATGGCGGATGTCAGCACGCTGTCCTTCTGTCGCAGCATGATCGTCATGCCCTCGCCGAGGAAATGTTCGGAGAGGTAGGGGCCGTCGAACAGCGCGCAGCATTTGTCGGAGGCCGGGGACGAGACCCAGAAAGAAAGCTGCAGCGCATCGGCGAAGGCAGCATCGACCTTTCGCTCCTTCAGCGCCGCAAGCAGGGCGTCCTTCGTGTCGAAAGCCTGCGCTTTCAGCGCCGGGAAAAAGGCTGCCAGCATCGCCTCGTGCACCGTGCCTTTGACGACGCCGACCGAATGGTTGGAGAGCGCAGCAGCGGTCTTTCCATCAAGCGGGGCGGCGAGATTGCGCACGAAGCGCGCCGGCAGCATCAGATATGGCCGGGAGAAGAGAAATTGCCGGCGCAGCTCCGGGGTGACCGCAAGGCCGGCGATGACGGCATCGCCCTGCGATGCGGCGAGGGCATCCTTGAGATCGGTGAAAGGCATTGCCTGGATCTGGCACTTATCCGAAATCTCCAGCTCGCCGCAGATTTCGCGGGCGAGATCGACGTTGAAGCCGGAAAGCTTGCCGTTCTGATCCGTGAAATTAAACGGCGGGAAATCAACCGACGTCAGAAAGCGCAAGCGGACTAGCGACGAGAGATCCGGTCTGGCGAGACGCTCGCGGGCATCGAAGAGCAACGGCAGCGAAGGGGCAGCCTGCTGAGCGAATGCGGCAAAGTTTGAAAACAGCGCTGCCAGAAACAGACCGGCCGCCAGAAAAGCCCTGAGAGTCGGGGATGCCAGCTGGGGTTCAATCATGATGATCCAGTTCCGGGGTTGGGGATCGACGAGATGTAACAGAGTCATGCCCGCCGGGGAATATCATGGGAGTGAGGGAGCGGATGAGGCTCACGAACTCATTGGCCGCGACATCCTCCAACGCTCCTCATTTGCCGCAGCATCCTCCCACGCCCCTCGAAGAATGAGCTCTCTGGAGCGATGGCGCAGACCTCCCGCTGCCCCTCAAAACTAGGGGTGCGCCTGCACCTGCACGTTAGCGCGGAATTAAAGAATATCACCTCTATTTGTCGCGACGACACAGGCCCGCCAGCCGATTGCATGATGCATGCGTCAATTCCCTATCCGGCGCCGCGACAGTCAGGCAGCGCTCTTTACCAACATAATTTCCAAACACCGGACGCGCCGCGCGCCCGGCAAAATCGGGTGACATTTTCCATGTTGAAGCATCTGAAAATCCGTACCAAGATCATTTCGGTCGTGGCGCTGCTCGGGCTGATCACGATGGCGGGGCTCATCTATGTCATCTCCGAGTTCCGCCGGGCGGACGCCGCTTATGGCGCCTTTATCGATCATGAGGCGCAGGCCTCGATGCTGAGCGCACGTGCCAGCGCCTCGGTCGTAGCCTCGGTGCTGCAGGTGACCTTGGTTGCCGAGACGCAGCCCGATACGCCGACATACCAGACGGCGCTTGCCACGCCGAGCAAGCTGCCGCAGGCCCGCGACCGGATGAAACAGGCCCTCGCCCTGGTTCCGAGCCGCAAGGCAGCGATAGACGAAATCCAGGCCGGCATCGATGAAATCGAAGCTTTAGCCAATAAGATCATCGAGCAGAGCAAGGGCAAGGACAGCGCGGGCGCACTCGCAAACGTCGCCCTGATCAATGCCAAGCTCGATGCGCTGACGCCGAAGATGATCGCCAACAATGATGCGATGATGGCGATGCTCAACGATGGCGGCGACGGCCTCTCGGCATCCGTCAACGGCCGGATCACCTTCTGTCTCACTCTGATCGGCACCGCTGTTCTCACCGCGATCGGCTTTGGCGTCACCATGGCGCAGAAAGGCATTGCCGGCCCGATGACGAAGCTCAGCCTGCGCATGACGCGCCTTGCCGAGGGCGACACCGATAGCGATATCAGTGGTCTCGACCGCCGCGACGAAGTCGGCCAGATGGCAAAGGCGGTCTCGATCTTCCGCGACAACGCGATCGAGCGTCGCCAGATCGAGGCGCGCGCCGAGGCAGACCGCAGCGTCAGCGACGGCGAGCGCCGCGAACGCGAGGCGCAGAAAGCCCGCGAGGCAGCAGAACTCGAACGCGCCGTCGCAGCCCTCGGCGACGGCCTGCGTCGCCTTGCCGCCGGCGATCTCGCTTCGCATATCGACGCGCCCTTCGTCGCCCATCTCGATGCGCTGCGCCAAGATTTCAACCACTCGGTTGAGAAGCTCAACGAGACCATGCAGGCGGTCGGGGCCAATGCGCGGGCCATCGGCGCCGGCGCCAACGAGATTCGTTCCTCCGCCGACGAGCTTTCCCGGCGAACGGAACAGCAGTCGGCCTCCGTCGAAGAGACTGCAGCGGCGCTGGAAGAAATCACCACGACGGTGCGGGATGCCGCCAAGCGCGCCGAGGAGGCGAGCCAGCTCGTCACCCGCACCCGCCTCGGCGCCGAAAAATCCGGCGAGATCGTCCGCAAGGCCGTCTCCGCCATGCACGAGATCGAAAAGTCTTCGGGCGAAATTTCCAACATCATCGGCGTCATCGACGACATCGCCTTCCAGACCAACCTCTTGGCCTTGAATGCCGGCGTCGAAGCCGCGCGCGCCGGTGAAGCCGGCAAAGGCTTTGCGGTCGTCGCCCAGGAAGTGCGCGAGCTCGCTCAGCGCTCGGCCAATGCCGCCAAGGAGATCAAGTCGCTGATCACCAATTCCGGCTCTCATGTCCAGACCGGCGTCACGCTGGTGGGCGAGACCGGCAAGGCGCTCGATGTGATCGTCACCGAGGTGCAGCAAATCAACCAGCACGTCCACGCGATCGCCGAAGCCTCGCGCGAACAGTCGATCGGGCTGCAGGAGATCAACACCGCCGTCAACACCATGGATCAGGGTACGCAGCAGAATGCGGCGATGGTCGAGCAATCGACGGCCGCCAGCCGCAGCCTCGCCACGGAAGCGGCAGCACTCAACACCCTGCTCGGCCAGTTCCGATTGACCGGCACCGGCGGCTTTGCCGCCGCCGCACCGAGCGCGTCTACGCGGCCGACAGCCCCGCCACCGCGGGTGGTGGCCCCGCGCCCGGCAGCAGCCAAGGCATCGATCCGCGTCGCCAGGGAAGGCACGACCCGCCCGGCCGCCTCCCCCGCCCGGGCGCTAGGCCAGAAGATCGCCAACGCCTTCGGCGCCGGCAACAGCAGCACGCCGTCGACGCAGGATGCCGACTGGACGGAATTCTGAGCCGGCAAGAGGCACGCCTGCCCGGTTCGCGCGGATAGCTGCCCCTCGCCCTAACCCTCTCCCCGTAAAAACGGGACGAGGGGACGTGCCCAGCGAGAGGTCGGCGGGGAATGGAGAGGTCGCGGCACATCCCCTTCGCCCGGTTTACGGGGGTCCGAAGGACGGGCCGAGACCGTGGCGCGACCCGGTCGATGCCGGCAGCCGGATGAGGGGCAGGCTACGGGCCGCACCCTTCCTTCTGGGATTTCACTCAAACCGGCCGCCAACCAATCTCGACCAGAATATTTCCGGGCGCCGTGCAATAAAACAGCCAGCCGCCGCGCATGACGGCTGGCGGGCCGGACAGGACCGCACCGGCGGCAACAAGCCCGGCATGAACAATATCAACATCAGCCTTCTCAGCCAAAATAAAGCCGACGTGATAAGTCTGACGCTGCAGTTCGACCTGGTCGGCGGTGCCGAACTTCGCGATCGCGTGGCTGAGGACAATTTCGAGGCCGGCGTCGTCGGTCAGTATCGCCAGGCCATTCTGGCCCCGCATATCCTTGAGCATCAGGCCGAAGTGGCGGATGAAGAAATCCGCCGTCGCGGTAATATCGGGAACGTGAAAATCGAGATGGTTCAGGCGCATGACAGTCTCCGTTTGAAAAAATCCCGGGACTGCCTTTTGCCGTCTCCGCACGCCGCCGGGATCCCGCATCTTGATGCGGATCACGTCGCGGGTTCTCGTGCCATAGGCCACGGAGCAGAGCTTCTTGAGAGCGCTCACGACGCTCCAACGGAAGGGATCGGGCTTACCTCAACCGATCCTGCCTTTTTCGACACTGCCGATCTAGCAGACACCGCCGGTTTCGGCAACGCATGGATTTCCGGGCAGCACTTCTCGAACGAAGGCGGAGACGCCGTTTCAACTGGTGCGTCTGTTGCGATCGGGAGTAAGATCGCCACGTTCTGCGCATCGGAAGGGATGGATATGAAACCGGCAATCATCGGCCTCATCGGCACACTCGTTCTGGCGGGATGCAACACCGTCAGCTACAGCGGCCCGGGCCTCGAACCCATCCCAGGCAGCATCACCTATCACGGCCAGCCGCGCACCAAGCTCACCAAATCGCCACCCGGCTCCTCCTTCCCGCATGATTTTATCGACCAGTACGGCCAACAGGTGGAGGAAACCTACATCATCCAGCCCGACCGCAGCCTGATCATCGCACACCGCCGGTATAAGCCGATTCGGTTTTTCGGGGATTAGAAGGACATCGCTGGAAAGGCAGCTGGAGCGGGTGAAGGGAATCGAAATAGAGACTTAAGCTATTGTATCTGCCGTATGATTCCGATTGATCCGGTACCGATACCGGTTCTTCTACCGTATTTTTGTATATTCTGACCAGCCTTTACAGAAAACGAATTTTATCCAGGAACAACCTTCTGCGCCATCGCAAAGCGGACCTTAGCAGCTTATCGTCAGGTGATCCATTTGAGAACCACCGGATAAAGTCAACGAATGATCGACCTATCAGATATTTTTGAGTCCCAAGAGTTAAGTGAGGCAGTCAAGGCGGTAGAGGTGCTGATAGCCCGCCGCCAAGTTCCTCGAAAAATTGCTACCGAGAAGACTTTCCGCGAACTAGCTCTAGGAAAGACATTTCAAGCTCGCGACGCCTTAGCCGTCATCTCCAACGGCGAACCTGCATACCCGGGTCTCAAAGCAGTGCTTTCGTGCGGATTTGTTGGCTGGGCGCTTTTTCCAACAGACAGCGAAATGAGAATTACCCTCATGACGCAAGCCGTCTTACGGCACATGGATGAAGCCGAACGATCAGTAGGCCTCGCCGATAAGCCTATCACAGTGGCCAGAGACATTGTCGCCCGATATGTACTCACTGGCATCGACTTCCTAACTGAAATTTACGATGAGATCGGTGGGTATGAAGCCTTCACTAGGATTGCTAGCCTCGACATCATGGCAGCACTGTTCGAGCCGTATTCCAAAGCAATCGATACAACTAACCGCGCTCTGACTTACCTCCATCACGGCGCCGATCGTTTCAAGGATCCAGAGTTTGATTTTGCGCCGAGCTTGAATCGAGCCATCACGATTTTCAATCATCTCAAGAAAGCTTGGGGGCCGATAGAATACGGCAAAATCTACGTGTCTCGCTCGCTGCTGCATCGCAGGTGGAGTCAAACGAAGGTGACCCTTGCTCTCGTTTACGCTGCTTCCACGATTAGGGTGAATAGGAAAACGCTGCTGCAGGTTATGCTGCAGGGCGATTACCGGTACGCTGCACATTCGGGGTACCTTGATGAATGGCTGGGCCGAGCGAGGTACGTCAGTAATCACATCTTCGCCAAGATGGATCTCCCCGAACTTCAGACTATGACTTCGAAGTTGCTGGTAAACGTGGAGCCTCGGCGGTTCGCGGCACCCCGGATCACGGCGACTGAGGAGAAGATCTTAACCGCGCAGTTTCGGAAGAAATTCCGTCGTTAGTCAACGTAACGTCTTGATATATTTTAGTTTTGATTGTCCATAAAAGTTAGCCTTGTGTATGTACAAGCGGCTAATGGTAAACAGGCGTCACGTTTGTCATCTTCCATCCGTGTCCAACACCAACCACGGAGATCTAGATGACACACGATTTAAAGACTGTTGTACGGCTTACAGCGCATGCAGACAGCAAGGGTGCGTTCCCAACGGACGGCTACGTACGCTTGAAAC
Organism: Rhizobium atlanticum; assembly: GCF_030182485.1. NCBI lineage: Bacteria > Pseudomonadati > Pseudomonadota > Alphaproteobacteria > Hyphomicrobiales > Rhizobiaceae > Rhizobium > Rhizobium atlanticum. Next base: position 11,559 of record NZ_JAQJCJ010000008.1, on the reverse strand, counting down.
AGATCCTCGGCCCTCACGGACCCCTACCGATAAGCAGGTCCGGGTTCTGGGCGGGGGTCAAAGCCGGAAAGTATCCCAAGCCCCGTAAAATATCGGCAAGGGTAACGGTATGGCGCGCCGAGGACATCCAAGCCCTTATCGCAGAAATTGATCGTGGGGAGGCTTAAGATGGCTCACAAGAAGAAGAACTCAATTAAGCAAAAGGGTATCAAGAGGAACAAGGTCGACATTCATCACGGGGATGAGGCCTCGTCACCGATCGGGACTCGGAAGGCAACAGCTCAAGCTCTTGAACAGCTTGATAGTCAAGGCGTCGTTGCTGCCCTGCGCGGTCAGAAACAAGGCATCAGCGATCTGTTGCACAACACTGATCGGGCACTCTCAATCAAGCTTGCAGTCGTCTATGGTGCAGGCCTGATTGTCGAACGAGACGAAGATGAATGGCATGCGCTCTGCGCTGCGCAGGAGTGGATTGATCATCCCAAGGTAAAGCCGAAGCGCAGTGATCCACTGAGGGCGGTTTTGCGGCTCGCGGTTGGCTTCGAGGGAAAAAAAGCCGACAGCACTGTCCACAGATACTACAAAGCCCTTCACCCACTCTTCACGGAGAAAGTACCCGCTGAGGAAATTCCCAGCCGCATAGTCGATGCAGGAGGCATCGAAAAAATGCGGCAAAACTCAGCACGATCTATAGTGGTCAATTCCACTCCAGAAATTATGCGGACTCTCTACAACGTGAATAAGGTAACCCACTTCAGGGCGTCGATAACAGTCTATCCTCTTGAAGGTGGAGTTACCAAAGTTACTATCGGAAAACTGAAGCAACCAAAGAAAATATAGCTGTACTTGTAGTACAGTACTTAGCCCACCCAAAACTACCCCCCAACATAATCGCTTGGATAGGCTTGGCACGCGCCATGATGGCGAAGCCTTGCCTATCGGCAGGAGCCAATCAACATGAAACCTCTTCGCATATCGAAGATAGAATTCGATGCTCAGCACCGGCATCTTAATAACCGCCTACTCGCCTTTTCCTTAACTAAGCGTGGAAGGCGCCTCGTCACGCAGGCGATCAGGAAAAACGTCAGCCTCTCAATGTCATCATCGCTTAAAGCGATAAATTCGGCTGCTCGGATCCGGTTCGCAGATCTGTTTTGCATCAACCTCAGAGCTTTCGCCCTTGAGAAGTCTATCGACGAAGTATTCTTCGTTACTCTTATCGTGAGGAAACACGCGGTTCCGCTATCTAAAGCGGCAGCCTTCAACGTGGCGGCTTGCAAGGAAGTGGCTGGCCAATTTCTTGAGGACCTTGACTACATTGGCCTAATTGAAGCCGCTTACTATTACCGGATACCTTTCATAGGCGGTTCTCAACAACCTTTCGTGTCCTGGCATTCCCACGCGCTCGTATGGTCAGCGTCTCACAAGGAGCTTTCTGATCGGCGGCGGCTTTTCAACCGAGCACATCACGCTTTTGTTCCGGGGAAGCGGGCCGCTCATTTTCAGATGATCGCTATGGAGTCGGTCTCGTCATACGTGCGATATATGTCCAAATCCCTTCTTAAAGAATACACTGCCTACCCTAAGATGCGGACCGTAGTTGATCCAAGAACCGGTGAGCTCATCAAGCAGCCGACCGGTAAGTGGCGTAACCGCAAGAGATCGATCAGGCCGACAAACCTAGTTCGCGCCATGAGCGCGATGGGTGACCGTTCCCTGGAGCACCTGACTTTCGCTGGCGGAACTGGAGTGGGCCTACGACGTGCTCTGTTAAAAGCGTCGCGAGACTCCCTTGAAAAGGACACGGCAACGAGAGCTTCACGCCGCAGAGCGCTTCTATTCGCGTGATCGCCTACATCTAACGATAACATCCACCATAACTCGCGGGAAGCTTATCGCGGCTTTCCGCGCTTTGCACCCGGGCCAATCGCATGTTGCTGCCCAACCTTCCACTCAATTCCTAAAGGTGAACTATGATGACTCCTACTGGCGCCGCCGGCGTCCGTGATGCCCTCTTCGATGGGGCTGCAGAGCTTAACTTGCCGTTGTCGCCCAGTCTGCTCTCTCTCTTCCGATGTGAAGACAGTTTGCCTTGCGGGCAGGGTCGGTGCCCCATTTGTGCTTCTAAGCTAACAATGCTTTTACACAGCATCAGACAAGCGCCGGAACTTCGCAGGCAGCGTTGGCAGAAAAGCGCTTTCGCGCTGCGGTCTTTTTGCTACGCTTCAACTGACCTTGCGGCCATCCCGATCGACAAAATCAATTCCGGTATCGCCGCGATCCTTGACGGCTATGTCCGCTCATTTCTGCAGCAGGAAAACCGCGCCAGTATGAAATATGGCTGCATTGCCCAGATTGGATTGGTCGAAGATACCTCGCCTGCGAGCGCTTGTGAGAAAGTTGTTGTCGTGGAGTTCGCTCTAACTGGTGGTAACGAAGAGACTGACTACGGTATGTTCGAGAGCCTGCATGCTCACTTCGGTAAAGAGCTTTACCACGTCGCAGGCAATGACCTTGGTCCGCAGGAGGTGGAGCGTGTCCCCTTGCTTTCAGCAGAAGGATGCGGAGTTCTCCCTGATCAAGGTCTCTTGTTCGGATATACGAAGCGCAGGCTGGACAAGCCCGAGCGACCGATAGTGATCTCAAGCAAAAAACGTCTTGCCCGAATGGCCGTCAACTATGGAAATCATACGCTGAGGAGCCGGATTCTATCACGAGGCTTGTCCAACAATGGAACAGAGTTGGTATTTGACAAAGATGCAAGAGGCGATATTTGGAAAATTGACTATTTCTCACAACTCGATCTACTGGCTTGATTCGATAGCTCGTGTCGAACAATCACGAGCCATGAAGCTGTCAATGGCATAGAGTAGAGCGCCAGATGGCGCTCTTTTTTCTTCGGGTGTTGTTGAGAGCCCCAACCGGTCGCAATAGATTCCGTAGCCCGGCGTTGAGAGGCCTCCAAAACTAAGCAAACCGTGGGCGACTGACCACGGTAACGGAAGCCCATCCGCAACTCAAACGCAACCCAAGATGGTGACTTTCAACTTCAAATTGACAATCCATCGATGTTCTGCTATAACATAGCGGCGCACGCCGACTTGGCTTGCCGAGCCATCATCATGCTGGGGCCTTCGGGCCCCTCTTTCATTTCGGAGATCAATATGACCGCGACTGCCACTGCCTCGAACGGTATCAGCCTGCCCCACCCCGTCATCATCCTCGGCCGTGACGACAACGGCAAAGCCCACGCCTCGTTCTTTCCAGCAACAGATGCTCAGCCGGCTTCACGCGCCGCTAGTCTGATGGGCATGCTTGCACTCCCCGCGGACAACGACGCGGTGCGGTCGCTGCTGCCGAAGCTTTCAAAGGGAAAGCTCTTCGACAGCGGCAAAGCCTTCGTGCCCTTCGTCAAGCAGGACCTCTACAAGCAGATTGCCGCTCATTTGCCCGAGGCCGATCGGGCAAAGGCGGAAGAAGTGCGGGCTGCTCCTGCCGACGTTTCGCAACAGGGACACGCTGCCACGCCGAGCAATGTGCCGGACGGCTGGGATAAGGTCGTTGTCGGAAGCTTGGTTCTCGCCACCGAAGATCCGCTGGAGGGATGGTTTGAAGCAACGGTCGTTGAGCTCAAGCCGGACAATGTTCTGCGGCTCCAGTGGCGGCACTACCTCGATCTGCCGCCGTTCAACCGCCGGCTTGAAGACGTGGCGCTGCTGCACCCTTCGATGAAGCTGTGAGGCTCGACGATGCGGAGCCTCGCCATGACCTCATCAAACCATCAGCAGGCGGCCGTCGACAGGACGGCCACCATTCGCAGCCTCAACGACGCCTTCAGGCGCAATCCGACCGCTGGCAGGGCGGTCATCACCCCGGCGGTGAGTTCTCTGCCCCACGACCAACGGCTGGCCCTGCTGATGGCTGTTGTCGGCTTCGCCGCCTTTGATGCCGGCAACGATCCATACAACGAGCACGACTTCGGCGCGATCGAACAGGATGGCGTCAGCTATTTCTGGAAGATCGATTATTACGACCAGGACTATGACATGGGATCACCAGACCCCGCCAATGCGCATGTCACCCGTCGCGTGCTGACCATCATGCGGGCGGAGGAATATTGATGGGGGATCTCGTTAAATCATCGGCCGGGTTTTCGTCCGGCAGGCAGCGTGCTCGGCGGGGTTTCACCCTCAATTGGGATCGCGAAGAGCTCGGCGACATCAACGGCCAGCGCGGCGGCGATGCGATCGAGAAGGTCGATCGACACATTGAAATCGCCGCGCTCGATTCCGCTGATGGTCGTGCGGTCGACACCGGCATCTACGGCAAGGTTCTCCTGCGTGACCTTCTTGTCAGCGCGCACCTTTCGAAGATTCCAAGCAAGTCGTTCACGAGTATCCATAGTCGCATGGCGACCATCTTGAAGGCTCGTAATCCATCGGATATATCCGGCATATTTCAATTTGGGCGCGAGGTTTGCGCCGCTGGGGCCAAACTATGAAAATTGCAGTCGGAATTATTGGAATCTTCTTGGGCCTGCTCGTTCTGATGCAGTCATGCGCGGTGACGGCCGGCAGCGGCCTGCTTCAGGACAAAGCGACCGGAGGCGCCGGTGCCATCGGCATGCTGGTCGGCCTGCTGTTCTTCATCGCCGGGGCATTCTCGTTCGCCCTGCCGCTCGTCGGTACGATCATGTTCGCTCTGGCCGCTGCGTTCGCATTCATCGCATCGACGTCGGGCAGCTTCTCCGACATTACGATCTGGGGCTTCATCGCATTGGTCCTGGCCGTCATGAGCTTCTTCACTTGGCGCTCTGGCAAGAAGAAGCAGATCGCATGACCAAGTTCGAAACGATCGCGAAGGCGGCTTGTTTATCGTTGGGAGCGTGCTTGCTGAGCAGCGCGGCATTCCCCCAAGAAAAGACCTACTATAGGGGAACGTCGTGGGCGATCCAAATGGTGCAACCGGGCGCGGGCGGCGGGTCAGATGGCCGTGCCTACTGCGAAGTGAAAACAACGTCATTCGAACCCAGATCCGTCGCACTGCAAGTTGCCGCGTCGAAGGAAGAAGCGGGCACGTATCGGACGGTCATCAAACTTCGAAAGTCGGGATGGCGACTCCCGATTGGCGCCACTGTTCAGGTCAAGGTGGGCAACCTGATCAAGATCGGTAGTGGCAATCAGATGATCGAAGGTCCGCCTATGGTGTTCAAGGTAGAAACCACGGACACGATGGCGACGCTTGTCGCGGACTATGACCCCAGTTGGCTGGCAGAAATTACCAACGTGCTGCTGAACGGGGTATTTGTCCGCACGAAGTATGGCTCGACCTTATGGTTTAACTTCGTCGACGGCGACGAACCGGAATGGAATCCGACATCGTTCGAAAAGTTCGAACAGAAGCTAGCCTTCAATGAATACCAGCAATGCCTGTCCGATCTAAGCCAGATGGCAGCAGATCCTGCGCAAGGCGGCACCGCGCCATTGAGCAGCACGTCCCCACTGAAGCCGAAAGCTTCGACGGGTACCGATTCCTCCTCGCAGCTGCCGATCGTCAACAAACAGCGGACCGATCAATTGAAAACGGCTGCTCCCTCGGACGCATGGCGCTTCACCAGCAACGAGGAAGATTGGGGCGAGACTTGCTTCGTCGAAACACAGAAGGGCGATATCAAGATCGGGTTCATGGCTTCGCCCGGCCAGCACTTCTCCGGTTTCGTTGAAGGTCTCTTCAAGGGCGACACCAGAGCGACGTGGCACGTGGATGACAAGAACGCCTTTGTGTCCGATGGCGGCCAGAACGACTACTTCGGCTGGCACGAATTTGACAAGTTATCGGTGGATTTGCTCGACCAAATTTCACATGGCAACGAACTGGCTATCACGGGGATGACCGGCGAGCGCGTCGTTGTCGGCCTACAAGGCGCCGGAAAGGCAGTGTCCAGGTTCACGGCCTGCTTCGACAAACTAAAGGCAGAACCTCCCGCAGCGTCATCGCCAGCCCAGCAAAATTGAAAACCATCGACGTACCCGCCGGTTCGATAACGGCGCCTACTTCTTTCTGAAGGTTAAGTTGGCTCTCGCGTATGACCCATGCAGTGCTCCCGCACTGCTGGTATGTCGCAACCCATCTTATGGCTATGATAGTTCTATAGCCGAATTTTCGAGTAACGTTCGGCTCTGTTCGCTCCAGATCCATCTCCCAGCTCATTCTTGGCATCGGCTCCTCGAGCTTCCCGCCCTCATTTGCAACAGGCTGTGCTTCCAAACACTTCCATACAAGAAGCTGATTCCGATCCGGGTCTGCTTGTGGTCGTTGAGAGCGGTGTAATGCAAAGCAACTGGAGTTCACTTATGCCTTGATCAGGATCTCGGGCCGGGGCCATGACTGGCCGGCGACCATGCGCAATTTGCAGTTATACCCAGCGGCTCTGTAGCTGGCGCTTGAATTATCAGTTTAATTTAGATCGTGGCATCTCGCCAATTTCTGCTGGCAGGAGTGGATATTATGATGCCCTCAAGTATCAAGAGGCATGACCGCAATTTTCGCTAGTCAGAATTCAATTTTATGCTACTATAAGTCCCCGTTGACCTAGAATCTCTTTTAATATCATCGACACTGAATCAGGCCACTTGGTGAGAGGGGCCGAGAGTGACGCGTATATGAATAAGGAGGAAAGTCGTCATGAAGACTTCTTTGGTAATTCTTACTTCTATTATGCTGATGATAACCATACAAGCTTCTGGTAGTGCACGTGCAGCCTCAGTAACCTACAGAATGTGCACGGGCGAATACGAAGACCATTGCCCGGGGCCCCATGACGTCTATCAATATTGTTATTTCGACGTAAAGCGTTGGGCCGATGCTATGTGCGGCGCCCCTACTGTGCAACGTTACTCCGTCACGGGCGGCAACAAGTGCGGGTACGACATGTGGATGATTATTTGCGATAATCCTAAGAGCGCTTCAGATGCGATCCTTCAAAATCAATCTGTGGTGCCTCAGTAGGCGTTGCAAAAAATCGTACGACGATGCGGCGCTGCTCAGTGACGTATTCCGCGATACTGACCTCCCTTGTCGTTTGCATTCAGGAGTTCAAGGATCATGGCAGACAGCACATACCATTACCGTCCGACGATATTGCCTCCGACTTTGTTAGGTTTGCCGGGATCGGCGGCAAAGAACACTCCCGCGTTCTCAGATGTCGCAAACGATCTAGCGACCAAGGCCTTGTACGCGAAGGATATGTGGGGCACGGCTCAACTAATGGCACAGATCGCGCGAGGGTCCGCCACCCCTGGACCGCTGGCAATAGTCAACGCGGCTTTTTTTGTAAATTCAATAATGCCAGACGTCCTTAAGCCGCCGTACACATACTATTCAGGAGGTTTCGAGCGGCCGACCCCCCTCACCTATGGCTACTTAGCATTTGCTGTGCTGTTCCGTGCTAACCTCAATCATTGGACTGAGTACCTCTCGAACCTGAACCTAACCTCGGACTCCTTCAAGTTAGTTCATGCGCCCGAAAAACAGGCGCTGACTGAAGCGCTTGACAAGACCTTCGGTGCTTTAGAGCAAGGAATTGCCTCTGCAGAAGGAAAGGACTCCTGGGTTGAATTTGCGCTTACCTCTGGTGAGTTAGTCAAAAAAATATCCGACGCTGTGAAGGCTGTTATCGAGCTGGGAGATAGTGTTGTTGGCGAGGAAAAAGGTACGGGGGCACAGCAAAAAAGCGATCTTCCTCACACTGACGAGCCCGACTACCCCAAATATGATGGCATGGATTTTAATGGGGATGGGGTAGGGAGCAGTTCTGTGGACGTACCTAGCCCCAGTGAGGACAGCGAATTTGACGGATAAGCTCCCCTAATGCAGCCAGGAGGTTTGGCCGTGACGCAGGCAATTAAACTCGATCAGTGGATCGATCAGAAGGCATACCTACGCAGCAAGGGCTACAGTTGGCTTCCTGTCTTGCCGCACGGTTCAAGTACGCTTGATGTCTTGATTGCCATGGCCGCAAGCGAGGCCAAGAATACTTCAAATCCCTATGATCCATACAGAGTTGAGCTCTTATTTGCAGATATTAGTAGACTACTAGATCGAATTTTTTCTTATCGAAAAGAGGGTTACGACCTGGATATTTCTGCGACTACTTGGGCGATGGATTACGAGTTATTCAAGTCACAACTCGCCGACCAGATCGCTATCGAGCAAATGGCCTACATCGGGGAACAGAAGGAAATAGAGGGGAACGCTCAAAAAAGAGCAGCGGACGCATTCGGCAGCGTCGATGACCCGCTAGCAGAGGGATTCAAACAGGCTGCGATTGGAAGCAGTAGCTCGAGTGACGTAGTTGTGGCTGGCGAAAGGGAGAGGCGTGATCGAGTACAAGCGAAATGGAGTAGGCTCTCTAAGCATCAGGACGAACTTCAAGCACGACACCTGATGCCCGGTGGCTCTTTGAATTTTGCGGATCGTCTCGATAGACTCGTGAAATTGCTGACCGAAGATGTTTTCGAGTGCTACCAAAAGGCCGTCGCAGCTGCACTCGGATTATCGGCCGTTTATGGCATCAATGAGCTGCTGCCCGACCCAAAGGAAGATTGTTTCCTCGATCTGCTGCTGTCTTGGACGAGAAATGTTCTTCGACAGTTGGAGATGACACAAAGGGATGATGTAGACTTTGAACACGTAATTCCCCTGAAAAGTATCATGGGCGGGGCATATGACGCGCAATTGGGCGGCGGCACCATCAAAGTCGATTTGACGACGTACTTTGATCCGCTATTTGGCCAACTGTGGATTCGAGGCGTTGCACTGTCGTTGGGCATCAAGAACCCCGGAGACCCATATCAAGCGGTCTTTCGGGCAACTGGTCAAGTTTTCCCGCCCCCGACCGCGGATCTGTATGACCCCAAAAACTATTCGGCGCGGCCGCCAGCAATTTTGGCCGCAATTTTTATGGACGAACCGAGCGCAATTCCTAGAATGTACAAGGGAGCGAACATAAACAACTTGAATCCCCGTGGAATGTGGACTGTCATAATAAACGACACTTTTAGCGCTGCGGACGACGTTGGGCATCCGCGCGATCCAAAAAAACTTCTGGACATTAGGCTCCATCTCCTCTTATCCGGGAGACCCGAGAAATCCCCAGCAAACTGGCACCCGCTTCGTTTTTAACATCTTTAGTTGTTAAAGGAGGTACAGGGTCGGTGCGTGCTCAGCGCAAGCCAACCGCTGGTACGTCCCCGTCTTCATCCAGTTCATGCACTGGCAGATAGGTGTTTTTCACTTCGACCCGCTGCCCGATCGCATCGAGCCTTGCCTTGCGCTATTGAAGCGGAGCCGCCAAAGGGATCGCAATGGGCGGTTCGAAGTGAAATGGGATGGCTACCGCGTGGCAGTCTATCGAACCGAAGGGCGTAACGATCCTAACCGCAGGGGTCATGACTGGACGGAGGCTTCCCGGCGATAGCGGCCGCGGAGCGGCGCCTTCCGGTTTCAGCAGCGATATCGGATGGCGAGGCCATAGTACTATATCTTCGAGAATACCGGATACCGCTGTGATCGAACACACCGAAGTCGAGTTGGCCGGGAATTTTTGTTGAGTGACGGCCTATTCAACATTTCTATTGTCGATGAGTACTCATAGCGATGGCAGCGGGCCACTCAGATATACAACAAGACTTGATGCTCTCTATGTCTATTGCATTCTAATTCAAGTTGTGCTTATTAATATAACACATCTTTGATTTTCGACTGCAGCGTCTTCAACATAATGGAGGGTAATGTGGGTGTTCAAAATCTGACCGATGAAGAACTTGGTGAATTCCTTTCGAACCCGAAAGAATTTCTTGCAAGTAAAAGCAACCAAATAAAAGTGCTCGGACTTGACGACCCCGCCGTTGCTGCCAGAATTAAAGCGGCTGGCGTAACCGGCGTAGAAGCTGGACTTATTACGCAAGGTATTGCAGCCGTAGTGACGGATATACCGACAATCGGTGGACTTATCATCTAGCAAGGAAACGTTATGTTTAACGGGCTCCGCGGAAGGCCTTACGGCGCTGGTGTAGCAGTGTCCGTTACCAATGCTTGCCCACTACAGTGTAAGCATTGCATTACAAACTCTTCGCCGAAAGGTGAGCAAGCTCCCGACCATTTTCCGGATGATCTGGCCCGCTTTTTGGACAGAAATGATTTCGAAACCAACCATGTCACTATGACCGGCGGTGAGCCTTTCCACGATCTGCCCAAATTAATAAAGCTCGTGCAGCTGGCTGCGAAAAAGGGTTATGAAGTCGGTGCGATAACGAGTTCCTTTTGGGCAAAGTCGCCGGAAAGAGCAGCGGACGTCTTGTCGCAACTTCCCGGGTTGCGCAATTTGACGCTGAGTGTTGATGCTCACCATGAGAAATTCGTTCCGCAGCGGTTTGTGCGGAACGCTTTCGCGGCAGCTAAAGCAAAAGGGTTAGTGGTCAAAGTTAGAGTGTGTGTTCAAATTCCACAAACGGCAGATGATGACAGGTTGCTTGAATTTGTGAAAAGCTTTGCAGATGCGTCAGAAATTGAGAGTCAACAAATTGTACCGTACGGTCGTTCGGCAGAGCATTCAGAATTTTCCGAACAAATGTTCGCCGAACAAAACGAATGCCCCGCGATCGGTCCGCACTTGTTTTACAATGGCGACGTAATTCCTTGTTGCAATACGATTGTTCCCCTTAGAGGCAACCACCCACTTCGTATAACTCGTTCTGAAAACGACGAGTCTCTTCAAGAGGCTGTGTTGCAAAACATGCTCTTTGTAACGCTTAAAACGTGGGGCGCTCAAGATCTAAAGGACTATCTGTATCCGGACGCCACGAAGAACATAACGGCGTGCGACCTGTGCGCTGACGTGTGTACCGACTCGAAATTGGCCCAAAGAGCTAACGAATATCTTCAATCGCCGCAGCACAGAGTTCGAACATACACGTTCGCTTTATTACATATGGATATTCCGCTTGCTGAAAAATATCTTAAAGTTGCATTGCAAGAACTAATAGAGAAAAATACACCAGATGTCCCAGAAGAAAGAGCTGCGTTCAAATCACCGCACTAGCGCGACGTGGTTTTGCATACTCGTAGCAGCTCTTGCTGGATCAGCTATTGTTATTCTTTACGTACGGGTAAGCGCACCCGTGAACCCGCTGCCACTGTTTTTTCTCGCAAATAAGCGATGGGTTGTCGAGCCCTTTGCCACGGCAGGTCTGCACTAAAATCGTAAGCCCACGGTGAAGGCCGTCTTGCGATAGAGGGCTTCTGACTGCCAGTCCTAGTGGTAACACTAGGAGTAGTCATATGACGAAGCATCCAATTGAGGTGATCACGTCTGTAGAGCGCCGTCGGCGCTGGTCACGCGAAGATAAAGAGCGCCTTGTCGCTGCATGCTTTGAGCCAGACGCGGTCATCTCCGAGATTGCCCGCGCGGCCGGCATCCATGTCAGCCAGTTGTTCCGTTGGCGCAAAGAGCTTTGCCGGATCGAGGAGCCAAGGTCTGATACGGCGACTTTGGTGCCG
>NZ_JAQJCJ010000070.1:0-2556 GCF_030182485.1 Rhizobium atlanticum | reverse complement strand
GTAAGCCTCCGGTGAAGGCCGCAGGTCAGGCCGCTTGAGCGTTGACGGTCGGCGGCGTCCAATTCCACGGAAGCAACTGCTCCAGCCTGGTAATCGACGTATCAGCGATGCTGGCAAGAACGTCGGCCAGCCACACCTGCGGATCGATGTCGTTGAGTTTTGCCGTCATAATCAATGTGGCCATGAAGGCCGCACGATCTGCACCGCGGTCTGATCCGGCGAAGAGCCAGGATTTTCTGCCGAGCGCAAAGCCTCTGAGCGCTCGCTCTGCCGCATTATTCGTCAGGCAAATCCGGCCGTCCTGCAGAAATGATGTGAAGCCATCCCAGCGCTTGAGCATGTAGTCGATCGCCTCCGCCACCGGAGAACTGCGTGAGAGCTTTGCCCGCTCGGTTTGAAGCCAGACCTGCAGATCATCGACGAGTGGCAGACAGTCTCTCCGGCGACGCTCCAGGCGTTGATCGGCCGTAAGCCCGTTGATCTCGCGCTCAATATCGAACAGGCCGTCGATCCGTTTGACGGCTTCGAGCGCCATAGGCGAGATCGGCGCGGCATTCTTTCCACGCTTGGCATTTGCGGCGATGTCGGCGAGCACGAAGAACTTACGCCGCGAGTGTGCCCAACAAAACGCCTGCCTTAGAGGATTTGGATCGCGATCAACCTTGAACAGCGGATTGTAGCCGCCATAGGCGTCCGCCTGCAGAATGCCGTTGAAGGTCTTCAGGTGGCGCTCCGGATGCTCCTGCCGTCGGTCCCGCGAGGCATAGTAAAGGGCCGCCGGCGGAGAGAGCCCTCCGAACGGCCGATCGTCCCGGACATAGGTCCAGATGCGGCCCGTATCGGTCTTTCCCTTGGCCAGGATAGGCACGGTCGTGTCGTCGCCGTGCAGACGTTCGGCAGCAAGGACATGCGCCTCGATCAGGGAGTGAATGGGCTTCAACGCCGCGGCACATGCTCCAACCTGATCGGCCAGCGTCGACAAGCTGAGGTCGACGCCCTCGCGGGCGTAGCGCTCGCTCTGGCGATTGAGCGGCTGGTGCTGGGCGAACTTCTCAAACAGGATCATCGCCAGCAGGTTCGGCCCGGCAAAACCGCGGGGTGTCACATGGAAGGGTGCGGGTGACTGCGTGATCTTCTCACACTCGCGGCAGGTGAACTTCTCCCGCACCGTCTGGATGACCTTCCACTGACGCGGGATGACTTCCAAGGTCTCGGTAATGTCTTCGCCAAGCTTCGACAGTTTAACCGATCCACAACAGGCGCAATTCGTGGGAGCGGCGATTACGACGCGCTCACGCGGCAGGTGTTCGGGAAAGGGCTTGCGTGACGGACGCTTGCGCTCGAAGGCTTTGACGGCTGAAGCTTTGGCTGCGATCTCCGCCGCCAGTTCATCTTCACCGGCGTCCGCTTCCAACTCCTCGAGCTGCAGTTCCATCTGCTCCAGGAGCCGCGCCTTGCGCTCGGACCGGCTGCCGTAGAGTGCACGGCGAACCTTGTCGATCTCCAGCTTCAGCCGCGCGATCAGCGCCTCGGAATGCGATACGAGTGCCTTTGCGCTGGCGGCTTCTGCCTTGGAGGTCGCTGCTTCTGCTTCGGCTGCGACACGTCGAGCGCGTTCCTGGGCCAGCAGTGCAAGCGCACTGGCAAGGTCGTCCGGAAGCTCTTCGGTCGCATTGCTCATGACAGGATGGAATCATATTCGACCCTGTCATTCCAGTGTTTTTGCTTATCCGGCCGACGTCGGCCGCCAGGTCTTTTGCGGCATCCGCCAGTCGATACCTTCCAGCAGATAACCGAGCTGCGCAGGCGTGATCACCACCGTGCCATCGGCCGCTGATGGCCAGATGAAGCGGCCGCGCTCCAGCTTCTTCGTGAACAGGCAAGCGCCCTGGCCGTCATGCCAGATCACCTTGATCAGACCGCCACCGCGGCCGCGGAATACGAACAGGTGTCCACACATCGGGTCGCGCTTCAGCGCCTCCTGCACCATCAACGACAAACCGGGGAAGCCCTTTCGCATATCGGTGTGGCCTGTCGCCAGCCAGACCTTCACGCCACTCGGAACCGGAATCATCGCAGCCCCAGCACGCAATCGAGAATCCGGCCAAGGGCATCCGTATCGATGTCGCTATCCACGCGCACGCGCCGACCCCGTCCAAGCTCGATTGTCACATCGCTACGCTTCCGACGAGGGTGGGATGTGGTGGGCGATTCCGGTTGAACGGGAGAGACTGTCGAAGCGGCCTCGGATACGATCACCGGCACCAAAGTCGCCGTATCAGACCTTGGCTCCTCGATCCGGCAAAGCTCTTTGCGCCAACGGAACAACTGGCTGACATGGATGCCGGCCGCGCGGGCAATCTCGGAGATGACCGCGTCTGGCTCAAAGCATGCAGCGACAAGGCGCTCTTTATCTTCGCGTGACCAGCGCCGACGGCGCTCTACAGACGTGATCACCTCAATTGGATGCTTCGTCATATGACTACTCCTAGTGTTACCACTAGGACTGGCAGTCAGAAGCCCTCTATCGCAAGACGGCCTTCACCGTGGGCTTAC
>NZ_JAQJCJ010000069.1:0-2732 GCF_030182485.1 Rhizobium atlanticum | reverse complement strand
TGAGCGTTGCACCGATCGATTGCTTCTGACCGCCGTTATCGGCAATGGCGTCCGCAATGGCCGACAGCGCTTCGGGAACGCCTTCCAGCCGCTTGAAGCGCAAGGTGCCCTCGACCATGTCGTTGGTGATCTTGGACGGATCGGCAAACAGCCGCTCCAGGACGTTCTGCAGCGGGCGCCGGCGCTCGGCGGCGATGAAGTCGGTCAGGAAGTCCCGGCTGATCTGCTTGCCAAGGCCAATCGGTGCGATCAGCGTCATCGAACCGATGCGCGAGGGCTGACGCGCTGCAAGAGCCGCGGCGATGGCGCCGCCAAAGGAGTGGGCGACGAGATGGATCCTTCCAGACGCGATCGGGGTGACTGCCTCTTCGATCGCGACGGCAATCTCGTCAACGACATTGCTGCCCGCCGCCGGCGAGGAATCGCCATGACCGGGAAGATCGACGGCGATCGTGCGCATCGTTTCGGCCAGCACCGGCTGGTTGAAGAGCCAGGTCGTCAGGTCTCCGCCGAAGCCGTGCAGGAAGAGCACGATATCGTCGCTCGCTTCGCCTGCTTCCAGCAGATTGAGCGAGCCGCCTGGAACCGCGACCTTGCGCGGGAGGGATACCCCGCCCTCGCCCTCTTCGCCGCTGCCGATGCGATCGGCATAGCTCTGGATGAAGGCGTCGATCTCTTCTTGCGTGGCGCTCTCGTCGGCAATCACGCCAGCCAGCGCACCGACGGGAGCCGTCGTGCCTTCTGCCAAAACAATCTGCCTCAGCGTACCGCTGGCGGACGCTTCGAGCACATTCGTCACTTTCGTCGTCTCGATCTCCAGGATCTCCTGGCCGCGCGCGACACTGCCCCCCTCACCGATCATCCATTGGGTGATCTTGCCCTCGGTCATCGTCATTCCCCATTTGGGGATGGTGACTGCTTCGATAAGCGACATGGCATTTACCTCTTTACGATTGACTTGACGGCCTTGATGACCGCGTCCGGCGTCGGCACATAGGCGTCTTCAAGATTGGGAGCATAAGGAACCGGCGTGTGCGGTGCCGTCACCAGCTTGATCGGCGCCTTGAGAGCGTCGAAGCACTGATCGGCAAGCAGGGCGGAGATATCGGCCGCCACACCGCAACGCGGATTGCCTTCGTCGACGATGACGACGCGGCCGATCTTTTCCGTCACTTCCACAAGCGTGTCCTCGTCGAGCGGCGAGGTCGTGCGCGGATCGACGATACTGGCGGAGATGCCTTCCGCGGCAAGACTGCGCGCGGCGTCTTCGGCGACGCTGACCATCCGGCCGACGGCAATGATCACCACATCCTTGCCGTCGCGCACCACACGCGCTTCGCCGAACGGAATGGTATAGGAGGCGTCCGGAACTTCGCCGACCGTATCGTAGAGCATCTTGTGCTCGAGGAAGATCACCGGGTCGTCATCGCGGATGGCCTGCAAGAGCAGTCCCTTGGCGTCATAGGGGTTGGACGGAATGACCACCTTGAGGCCGGGAATATGGGTGAAGATCGCGTGCAGAGCCTGGGTATGCTGCGATCCGGAGCGGCTGCCCGCTCCATAGGTGGCGCGGATGACGAGCGGCGTCTTGGCGCGTCCGCCGAACATGTAGCGGAACTTCGCCGCCTGGTTCATGATCTGGTCGAGGCAGACGCCGGCAAAGTCGACGAACATGATCTCCGCAATCGGCCGCAGGCCCGTCAGGGCGGCACCGGCCGCAGCCCCGATAAAGGCGGCTTCGCTGATCGGCGTGTCGCGCACCCGATCCGGACCAAAAGCCCCGAGAAGCCCACGGGTCACCCCAAAGGGGCCGCCCCAGGCATCCTTCACTCCGTTCGCCCCGGCGCCGCCCGTCAGGTCTTCGCCCATCATGATCACGCGCGGATCGCGCGCCATCTCGGAATGAAGTGCATCGTTGAGTGCCTGGCGGAATGATTTCTTGGCCATGTCAGTCGTCCTTACAGATATTTGACGTAGACGTCGGTGGTCAGGGCCGACAGCGGCGGGAACGGCGCGGCTCGGGCAGCTGCCACGGCACGGTCGATCTCGGCTTCCACCGTCTGGTCGACCGCATCGAGTTCGGCAGCATCCAGCAGCGAGACTTCCTTCACCTGCTTGCGGAAGATGCTGAGGCAGTCGCGATCCTGACGCATCGCAGCCTTTTCCTCCGGTGTGCGGTAATTGTCCGGATCACCGCTGTAGTGGCCGTAGTAACGCGGGACATGAATGTGCAGCATTGTCGGGCCGCCACCGTTCCTGGCACGCTCGACCGCTTGTCCTGCTGCTTCATAGACCTTGAAGACATCGGTGCCATCGACTTCGATCGACGGAATGTCATAGCTTTCGGCACGGCGCGTGAAGCTGCCGGCAGAGACATGCTCGTTCGCCGTCGCCTCGCCAAAGCCGTTGTCCTCAATCGCAAAGATGATCGGCAGGTTCCAGATCTTGGCAAGGTTGAAGCTCTCGGACATGACGCCTTCGTTCATCGCCCCGTCGCCGGCAAATGCGACCGCGACCTGGCCGGTCCCAAGCAGCTTTGCGCTGAGCGCCGCCCCGCAGGTGATCGGAGCGCCGGCCGCAACGATCCCGTTGGCTCCAAGCATGCCCTTGCGCAGGTCGGCAATGTGCTGCGACCCACCCTTGCCGCCGCAGGTTCCGGTCGCCCGGCCGAACAGTTCGGCCATCATGCCGTCGATGTCCACGCCCTTGGCGATCGAGTGGCCGTGGCCGCG
>NZ_JAQJCJ010000068.1:0-2932 GCF_030182485.1 Rhizobium atlanticum | reverse complement strand
TTGTCAAAAGCATCCTTGACCGGCTTTGAGATTTCCTCCACCGCCCTGCTTGAGAGCACCCGGACTTCCTTGGCGTGCTGCAAACTTGTCTCAACGCGCTTGCGGAAAAAGGTCGACTGCTGTTCGAGGATCTGCGACGGCGAATTCGCGCCCAGCAAAGCTTGCAAATGTGAGAAGCTGGCCTCGGCGTCGGCCTGCAGTGCAGCGATCGTCTTCCACCACAATTCGTTGCCGAATAGACTTGTCGTTTCGAGGATCGGAGGCAGCATTTTCTGTGTCGCTTCAGCGCCGGACGCAAGTTTCAAAAGAGCCTCTGTCACCTTCTTGTTCCCCTTTTCAACAGATGCGCCGAACTGATCTGGCACCTTGAGCGACGATGACCCCGGGTTTTCGATCGTTTCAAAGGATCTTTCGGAAATCTTGGTCATTGCATTTTCCTTCTCTTTGAGTTGGTTGCAAGCTGTGACATCGGGATTGACCCTTCCGCCGGCGGATGCATGGCCGCTTGGTAGAACGCGGATCCGATGACGAACGGTCAGGTGGCCTCCGTTCCGTTCGTTTCATGAACCGGCATCATGCAGACTGCTTTCTGCCGCTTGTAACCAGGGATCAGCAAACACCATGCCAACTGCTCCGACGCGCCAAGAAGATGATTTTCTTTTATCAATGGGCGGGTTGAGGGCAGGTTGATGTGTATTTGACGGAGAGACCGGCGAACAAAACGTTCCAATCACGACAAACCTGACAAAAGTGGCGGATGCCCGACATTTGCGAGAAATGTCGACGGTTGCGCTGGGGACAAGGGAATTAGCATGTAATTCAACCGCGCTCAGGATCGTCCTGTGTCGGATCGTATTGAGCCTGCGGGGTGGAAAGTGGCGTTGCGGTCCTCGCCGCAAGTGCCTCCGTCAGCTGCGCACTGGTGCTTACCTTGACGGTCAGCTTGCGCGAGACATTGCGTGCAATTGCAGTGCCTTCTTTGCACCGGCCGCCATTGATTAGAACCGCCGCATCCGCGGATCAGGCATGGGACACGAACGGCACGATCTGTGGCGATCCAATCGCGGGGCATCTGCCTTGGCAACCGGATAAGTTCATCGCCGAGGGCGACGAGACAGCGATCGCCACTTCGCGCTTTTAAAAAAGTCCTATTGAAAGAAGCGACGAACTAGCCACCATCGCAGCGCTAACTTTGTGGATGGAATGCCACACGAAGTAACTACGTTCGTTCGTTTGCGCAGACGACGAGCAGCAGGAGACAACAAACGATCTGAAGGTAACAGCGTTGACTTGTTCGCGAGATCACGCAGTAACCTTGTCTGCCGCGACATGGGTCTGACAGTTCTTCGGGCAGACGCGCGCGCAGGCGCCGCAACCAATGCAGCGGCCGGCCTCATCGACAACCATGATCATACGATTGAGCTCGCCATCGAAGTCTTCCTCCTCGTCGTCGCAGATGCCGAGGATTTCACCCGCTTCACCGACGCCATAGAGGTGCATGACTTCGCGAGAGCAGGCTTTGAAGCATCGGCCACAGCCGATGCAGGTTGTAGCATCGATGCAGGTCAGGTACTCCGGCACCCAGCTGGAGCCGTCGCGCGTGACGAAAGGGCCAGTCATCGTGAATTCTCCAATGCAGCGAGCTCTTCCTTCGCAGCGTTCAACTCGGCGAAGGCGTCGAACGTCTCTCCTGCAATGGTCTTGATTCTAGCCCAATTAATCGGAAGGTCCTCGGCAAGATCGTGCAACTCCATCTTCGCAGCGGCGGCGCGGGACTGCAGCTTGCGGACCTTCTTCAGCTGCTCCACAATGTCTGACATGATCTCTTTCCTCGAAAATTGATTTCATGATGCCCGCGCCACGTCGGGATAGGTTTCGATAACTTCAATAGCGTCATCGACCATTTTCGTGCCGGTCTCGGCGAGCTTGCCTAGCGTCTCAAAGCCGAACCGGTGGACATCGCGCAGGGTCTTCGACAGAACGACCAACCGTCCAGTCGTGAAAAGCAAGCGGCCGAAGCCCTCATGGCCGATCGTCATGATCGGCGATGCCAACAGGCCTGTGCACTCTTCGATCACAAGCCCCACGCAACTGTAAAAATTCTGTAGCCTCCACAGCACATCAGGATCCGGATCGCCTATGATCGGGATCTTACGGCGCTGCTCCTTGGTGAGGATGAAGTCGGCCAGCAGGTCAGCGTCCGATTTGCCTTCCCACGCCCCATGGGCATCCTGAGCGCGGATGAGCCTTATCAGGCATCTGAGAAAAGGGGTGGCGAGATCCCCATCTTCGTTGACAGCAGGGCCATTCGTACTTCCTGTCAATGTACCCATTTCTTAGTCCTCCTCATCGAAAGGCTTCTTTTCAATGGCGCCTGCTTCGGTCAGCGCCGTGAAGCTCGTGCGCCAGAGCGTTGGACCTGAGGAAGCCGATCCGCGATTGTCCCAGGAATTGCCCTCACAGCCGAGAGGCCCATGGATCAGGTGCGCGACGTCGGTGATCGGCTGCAGCACGATCTTGGCGCCATCGAAAGCGCATCCGCCGGCTGCCGCCCCGGGGATCAGCGGCTTCGAACAGCCGTTTTTGCGCGCCTTGGAATCCTTGCTGCGGTTCTTCTCGCAGGCAGGCTCGTCGAAGACATCCTGGACTTTAGCATTGAGCAAGGGCATTGCGGTCTCCAAGTTCAGATGAAGGCGGCCGGCCTCACAAGGCCGACCGCCGCCGCTCCTAGCGGGTCAGGTCGTAAGAATAGTCCGTCACACCCGGCTCGCTCGTCTCGCGATCGAGCTTGTCGAAGATCTTGTCGAGGATCGTCGTCAGGACGCGCAGGCCGCCTTGGTAGCCCATGAGCGGGAAACGGTGGTGATGGTGCCGGTCGAATATCGGAAAGGTCAGCCGGATCAATGGGGTGCCGGTGTCGCGCTCGAGATAC
>NZ_JAQJCJ010000067.1:0-2932 GCF_030182485.1 Rhizobium atlanticum | reverse complement strand
GCACGAGCAGTTCGTCGCCGCGCAGCCGACCATCCCTGCCCTCGGAAACGGATTGAACGATTGCCTCTCTGCGCGCCTGGCTCCAGTCGGCGACAATCCGCTCGATCGTTTCCGCGCGCGTGCCCGCCTCGGCAAGGTGACCATGCCGGGCATAAACGTCGAGACCTTTCTCGATCTCGCCGCGGGCAAAGAGCCGCGAGGCCTCTCGCGCCCATTCTTCACGCTGTCGGCGAACACCGGCAAGCTCGGCAAAACCGATGCGGTCGCTGATCGCCCGAAAGGCAGCACCCGCCTGGATTGGCTGTAGCTGCATGGCGTCGCCGACGAGAACGACTTTCGCGCCCGCCTCCTCGGCAATCTTCAGCACACGGGCCATCTGCTGCGAGGCCACCATGCCGGCTTCGTCGATGACGAGCACATCACCGCGATGGAGCGTGTCGCGGCCATTCGCCCAGGTCAGTTCCCAGGCGGCGAGGGTGCGTGACTTGATGCCGGAACTGTCTTCCAAGCCTTCCGCTGCCTTGCCCGCAAGCGCTGCACCGATCACCCCGCGCCCCTGGCCTTCCCAGGCAAGGCGGGCTGCCGCGAGCAGCGTCGACTTGCCGGCGCCGGCAAGCCCGACAACGGCGGCAATGCCGCTGTCGCCGGTGACATGGCGGATGGCGTCGACCTGTTCCGCATCGAGCCAAAAAGGATGTTTGGGATCGCCGCTCTCGACGCGCTCGATCGCCGCATCGACCTGCCGAGCCGATACCCCAAAGCCTGCTTGCTCCGAAAGAACCCGCGCCGAACGCGCCATGTCGTATTCGATGCGCAGTATCTCCCGTGTGGTGAACACGGCCGGTTCCGACGCCTTGCCGGTCTCAGCGTCAAGCTGCTGCGGCTTCAACATCACCAGTTCATCCGACGCCATCAGCCGGGCGCGGATATTGGTGAAGTCCGCCGGATCGTCGACATAGCGGTGCAGCGCCTTGGCGATATCCTTCTCGTCGAAGGTGGAGCGCTCATTGCCGAGCTGCTTCAGCAAAAGCTCCGGCTCCGCCAGCAGCCGGTCGGCCATCTCGTGGCGGCGGGCGAGATCGGCCGGCGCGAAGTAAAGCTCCCTGCCCTTTCTCGCAAGGGCTGCCTTCTCCGGTCCGAGATGTTTTTGCGCGACGCCGTCGAGACCCTGTTCGGCATAGGAGCGGCCGTCGAGCCGGATCTCATGACCGGCAAGCGCCAGGTGCCGGTTGGCCGTTTCCGCCCAGGCGATCTTCCAGGCCTTCAAGGTTTCCTTGTCGCCTGCCCACACCTTATAGACGATCTTGCCATTCGGTCGATCGGGCGTGACGACACGCAGCGGCGCGCCATCCTCGCCCGTCACCGGAACCTTCTTTGCTCCGAACCCCTGCTCCGTCAGAGGCCTCAGCGTCGTCATCAGGTGGATATGCGGGTTGCCGTCCTTGTCGTGATAGACCCAATCGGCAATCATCCCCCTCGAGGTGAAATTGTCGCGGACGAACTCCCGGACAAGCGCGATGTTCTCCGCTCGCGTCAATTCCTCCGGCAGTGCGATGATCAGCTCGCGAGCGAGCTGCCCATCGGCCCTGCTCTCGAAAGCGTCGACGGCGTTCCACAGTGCCTCGCTGGCGCCGGCTACGGACTGGCCGTCGATCGCCGCCCTCAGCCAACCGGGAATCTGCTCCGGCAGTGCCAGCTCCTCATGCACCAGTTCCCGCGACCCAGCACGATAGCTGAAGGCCGTTCCGGCCTGTTCGTCCATCATCCGGGCGCGATGACGATAGGCAGCAGCCGAGACGATGCTGCGCCCCGCTCCCCTGCTGATCACCTGCGCTCTGACGAACATGATCGCCAAATGACTGCTCCAGATCTTCCAAGCACGTCGCGCCAGCGACGTATATTGCGCCCTCGAACCGATCGGACCGGAGGGCCGATGCCGCTTTTCCGGAACATGGGCCTCGCCGGAATTTCGGCTGCGACGTTCTGGGGTCGATGCAAGATAGCCTATTTAACTATTTTATTCTAGTTAGTATAGCGGTGGTGCAACGGCTGGGGATGGCCGGCAATGGCGCATGGCGGCCATGGCGAGCTATGCTTACTTTCTAACTCTGATCGGAAGCTTTACATGAATATAGCGATTGGCCGGGATGGGGCGGTAAGCCACCGCTCCTGATCTGCGGCCAAGACTTCAATTCCATTCACATCCTGTTCTTCGCTGGATAGGGTGGATACAAAACGATCAATTCCGCTTTAGAGACGACCGCCGACTGAGAGACTGCCTTGTTTGCGAATCACCAGAATTGGGCGCTGCTACCCGGCCCATTGAACGGCACGCGCCACATAGACGGGTATGCCGGTTGCTAACGTGATATCCTTGATGATTGGCGCCAGCGAGCCGAGTTCGTCCGCGATCAGCGCAACGAGTTTGGGATAGTTGGTATCGATGCCAGTGTCGTCGACAGCCCAAGCGTTCACCCAATCGGCGCCGTTGACGCTGAATTCGTGCGTGTCGCGATCGATTTCGAGGTCGTCCAGCAGATTGATGGTGAAGCGCCGGAAAATCTCGTTCTCACCCTCCAGCTGATATTCGGCGAATTCATCGTCCCCGATGAGAGCCCTCCGTTGCAATTCCATGATGACGTGGATCCGATCAATTGCCGCCTCGAGTCCATCGACCAGGCGATCGTGAAGCTCGCGCGAGAAGCTGCTGTCGCAGCCGAAGCGGTTTGCCAGGACGACGAGTCGGAAACCGGCAAGCTTGGTGTAGAGCATGAGGTTCTGATCGGTTGTCATAATAGGATCTCCTTCATCTTGATGACGGAGATCGGCGCCTCTGTTGCAAAGAGGGGTCAAGGACCGCGGAACGCGGCTTGCAAGCGGGGGAACCGATTCTTCCAGAGCGCAGTGAAACGCAGCGGCGGAAAATTGGGGG
>NZ_JAQJCJ010000066.1:0-3032 GCF_030182485.1 Rhizobium atlanticum | reverse complement strand
CTGTCAGCATGCGCTCGACCATGGCAAGCGCGTCTTCCGGGCCGGTGGCCGGCATGACGAGCAGGAATTCTTCGCCGCCGACCCGGCCGAAACAATCGCTGCGGCGGACATTCTGGTGGATGCGGTGGGCGAAATCGCGCAGCACGAGATCGCCGGCGTGGTGGCCGAGCCGGTCGTTGATGCGTTTGAAATTATCGATGTCGAAGACGGCAAGGCAGCCGCTGCTGCCATGACGGGCGGCTTCAAGCATGTCTTCGACGCGCGCCATGACGAAGCGGCGGTTGGCGACGCCGGTGAGTTCGTCGGTGTAGGAGGCCTTGATCGCCTGGTCGCGATCCTGCCGGACAGTGCGGCCATGGACCCTGAGACGGGTGATGTCGCTGGCGATGCAGAGCATCCAGCCGTTCTTCTGCACCGCCTCGGTCATCCACAGCCAGCGGCCATCGGAAAGATCCGTCTCGAAGGCGCGATAGCCGATCTTGCCGCGGCGCGACTGGGTGGAGCGCAGCCATTCCTCGAAATTATCCGTGCGGATAACGGTGCCGCGGCCGAGATCGAAATTGCGCCGCATCAGATCCGGCCAGAGCGGCGTTTCCTCCGGCTCGATGAAATAGGCCGAGCGGAAGGCGCTGTTGGCATAGCGCAGCCGGTCATCGCCATCATAGACCGCCATCGCAGTGGGCGCCGTCGCATACTATTCGCCCACCCAAGAGCGAGGCCCCTGCGCAGGATTCCCGCCTGACGACGTAACCGCTTCCGCAGAATCCAGAGTATGGACATCTTTCTTGTCGTCGGCGCTGGAACGACCTCCCTCGAAGATCCGCAGCACAAATCCACCGAGAGACACCCCCCGCCCTTCGCCCCTCAATCGGCGATCAGCGCATAATCCTCATCCGCAAGCTCGAATCTCGGCAGCGTCTGCGGCAGATCATTGATCCCGTACATTTCCGTTATGATCGGGCTTTCGCCGATGATCACGGAGCCGCAGGGTGGGCCGTCGGGCTGGAAGATGGTGATCACGTCGGTCAGTTGCCAGCGCAGCACCAGGCAGGCCTGATCGGTATAGGGATTGGTCAGTTCGTCGGCGAAATAGGCGGTGTTCTGCTCGCTCACCGTCACTTGCTGGAAGGAGCGCGAGGTCATGCTCAGGCTCGATGACACGCTTGCCGAGAACGGCCCGAAACCGACGTTCGCGTTCATGCCGAGGCTCGCCGCCAGGGTGCTTTCGTGGGTGGAAGTCTCCTGCCGGCCTGTGGTCACCGTGGTGGTGATCGTCTTTTTCTCGCCGGGCGCCAGGGTGCAGGAATCCCCCTGCCGATCCCAGAATTGTTCGCGCAGGACGGCGTTGCCGTTGGCAAGCGTGGAGCACCCCACCAGCACACGCGGGGAATCGGGCGGGACAAGCATGGTTGCTGTGGGCTGCGGCACAGGTCCGATGTCATTAGGCGAAGTCAGCAGCATGTAGTTGGCGGTGACGATGTCGCCTTCAGTTTGCATTATGATCGAGCACATATAGGAGCCCGTCTGCGCTGCCTGCAGGATGCAGATATCATCCTGAATGAAGACCAGCTGACCGGGATATCCCGGAGCGAGGTAGGTCTTGCTTGCGGGCGAGAGCACGGAGCTGAGATAGATGGGGATGTCAAAGCCGTTGATGACAGTGAATCCTCCGACCGGCGGCGGCGGGGCGTCCGAGGTTGCCCCCGAATGCAGATTGGCCGGCAAGGGCCAGCTGCTGTACAGCGTTTTCCGATAAAGCGAGCGCATGCATCACCTCCGTTGCCTTTTCAGATAAACAACCATATATTGCATTTAATTGCAACACTACCTGAGTTAGCAACGATGAGGATTGTCGGCATCAATATGCAAGGCTCGAACGTGGGGACGGGCCAGAGCAAGTTCGTGGGAGTGATTTCACAATTCTTCCTCGACCGCAGGGTGGCAGCCGACATCGTCTGCATTCAGGAAGCCGGGCCGTCTCCGCCGACCGGCGGCTCCTTTACCGCATACAATCCCGCCAACTATCCGCCCTGGCTCGGAGGGGTGGCGCCGCCGCCTGCGGCGCTGATGTTCATCGGCAGCTGGGCTGTCGGGAGGGAGCCTCTGATCGTCAAGGTCTTTTGGCTGCAGACCGATCCGGGCGGCAATCGCTGCAATCTCTGCATCTGCATCCGCGACAGCATCGAAACTCCGCATCTGATCTACATCCCCCCCGCCGGCGCCGCGTCATCGCGCGGCGCGATCGGATTTGAAGTCAGGCTGACGGGCGGCGCCATTCGCCGCATCTATACGCTACATGCTTTGAGCGGCGGCGGGGCCGACGCCCCCGCTCTTATGGCCGGCATATCAGTCGCCCCATTGGCCCCGGGGGCTGCGGCACCACCACCCTGGATTGCGGTCGGCGACTACAACCGCGCTCCGTCGCCGGCAGCATGGCCCGTGCCGCCCCCCGGCACTATTTGCCCGCCCAACACAGCGACATTGCCTTCTCATGATTCGAAGCTGGATTATGCCATCTGCTCACCTGGGCTGGGCCCCGCGACGGTCATCGTCCAGCCCGCGGGAAGCGTCTCCGATCATCAGTATATCGTCTGCGATGTTTAGGGGCGCGGCTGAGTTCGGAGCCCGCGGAACTGAGCCAGCATCAGCGCCCTACGCCGCCCTTACCCGATCCCGGCCGCTCATCTTCGCGTCATACAACGCCTGATCCGCCCGCCGATAAAGCTCGGACGCACTGTCCGTCGGCACGCACGCGGCGATCCCAGCGGAGCAGGTGTAGCTGAAGTCGGGAGAGTCCGGCAGCGGCCGGGAGAAGCGGATCACTGTCAGCATGCGCTCGACCATGGCAAGCGCGTCTTCCGGGCCGGTGGCCGGCATGACGAGCAGGAATTCTTCGCCGCCGACCCGGCCGAAACAATCGCTGCGGCGGACATTCTGGTGGATGCGGTGGGCGAAATCGCGCAGCACGAGATCGCCGGCGTGGTGGCCGAGCCGGTCGTTGATGCGTTTGAAATTATCGATGTCGAAGACGG
>NZ_JAQJCJ010000065.1:0-3260 GCF_030182485.1 Rhizobium atlanticum | reverse complement strand
GCGCTTCGGGCGCAATGCCATCATCCGCGGCGACAAGGATCTCATCAACCATGTGCCAGAGGCGCAGCGCCAGGCCTTCGCGGCGATGCAGGAGAGGCTGAAGGTCCTGCAGCAGACCGTCCGCGCGGAAAGCCGTCAGCAGATCCTCGCGGAACGGCGTCAGCGGGCGGTCAACCGCGGCCGGGGAATCGATCTCTAAAGGTCGCTGAACAACCGCATTGCTTGGCGTTCATGCGCCGCTGTCGGCTACTCGCTTTCACGCTGGGGATGTGGTGGTCTCCTCTGTGCTCAGATGTTTGAAAACGTTCACCCAGAAGCGGAAGTCACCGGAGCGGCGGTCAGAGCGCGCCCAATTGTCAAAGCTGATTAGGAATGCGACTCTGCCAACCGATTAGAAACGCGACACTGGCTGCTCGGATCGGCCCCCGATCCGACCGGCTGGGCCGGGTTGAAAGGGCGGAGCGGGGGCGGGTGATGATGCTCCTCTTCGGCTTTAGCTTTCTCAGTAGCAATTGTTTCGTCGCCGGCTGATACTCGTGCGCACCTGCATAGGGGCGGGGTAGGGATCAAAGTCGCACGATGCTTCCGGAAATCAAGCTGCAGGGTGACGTCGATGTCGCCGCGCTGTCACCTCTTCTTCGCGGCATGCTTCTGTCCGTTGCCTATGCTGACGGTGAGGGTGGCATAGGATTGACCGCGACCGGTGCTATGAACCGCAAATTCGTACATTGGGCCGCTGTGAACTTCCTGTGGCCCGACTTCACAGCCGAAGACCTCTACAGCATGAACAAAGTGCTGAACGAAAGCGACATGCCGCCGCTCTGGGTCGTGCGGGACATGACCCGCCATCTGAAGCTTCTACGCCGGAGAAAGGGTGTGCTGCTGCCAACCAGACGCGGCCGCGAGTTTCTGGTGAACCCTAACGCCTTCTTCGATTTGGTCGCCACGGATTATCTCTATTCCTACATCCACGCCACCGAGCGGGAAGAGGAGGTGCAAGCACGGTTGCGCTGGTGGCGCATGTTCCTCAATCTTCTCAATATCAAGGCCAGAGAAGGTTGCACGCCAATGGAGGTTGTGAAAATCCTCTATCCAGATCTGGCGCCTCTTTCGGAAGCCGAAATGACCCTGGAAGCCTGGAAGCTGAAATCCGATCTAAAATACGGCGTCTTACGGCGCTTGTGCTGGCTCGGCTTGCTCTATGAAGTAAGAGAGGGGCTCACACTCTTCCAGGACGGATCCTTCCACAAGACACCGCTTTGGTCCGCATGCCTGCAGCTGGAATCGGATACGCAAAGCGACATCGGCGTGCACTGACGATCTTTATTCCGCCGCTGGTTGCCTCAATAACGCTTTCTCTCGCCGTGCAATCACCGCCGGATCGTTCATGTAATCTGTCCTCGGCTTGCGTCCCGCTTCTGATAGCCGTTGGCTGTGCTACCGTCCCGAATGCCAAACATATGATCCATCTGCCCGGTGCGTCGGGGACCACTCTTGCTGCGTTGCTGTTCTCGGCCGGCTTGCAACTCGGCGACGATCGACAGAATGTCGTCCAGCCGCTTGTTGTAGACGACCTCCGCACGATGCACCGAGCGCAACGTATCGAAGGTCCTGTAGGGCAGGGAAAAGCTCTCGTGCATGATCTCGAGCCGTCCGTCCGGGTAGTCGCAGACGATCACTTTCTGGCCAGCCAGTGGCCTGGAAATCTCGGTCGGATCGAGAATGAACAACACCTTCTCGTAGCGTAGCGTCAGAGATTGCGACAGCGTGCGGACTTCCTTCCGGCACATGGCACCATCGAGGTTCTCGTGGTTGACCAGCGGTCGGTGCATGTCTTTCGGATTGCGTGGCGGCTTGCCGAAGCGCCCGTTGAAATCCGCCATGAACTCAGGCGCATAGGCAGTGGCAGCCTCGATCGTATCGATGCCGCGAAGCCGCATCTCCTTGACCAGCCGATCCTGCAATGTCTGGTTGGCACGTTCCACCCGACCCTTGGCCTGAGGGGTGTTGGCGCAGATGATATCGATGTTGAGCTCATAGAGCGCCCGGCCGAACTGCGTCAGACCGCTTGTCCTGTCCTTCTTCGACGGATGCGTCGATCGAAAGACACCATGTTTGTCGCTGTAGAAAGCCAGCGGCTTGCCCCATTGCTGCAGATAAGCCTTCGTCGCATGCAGATAGTCGAACGTGTTCTCCGATCCGGCAAAGCGAAGATGCAAGAGCTTGCCGGTGGCGTCATCGATATAGACAAGCAGGGCGCACTTGGGGCCGCGGCTCTCGAACCACCAGTGATGCGAGCCATCGATCTGCACCAGTTCGCCAAAGCAATCGCGCCCGCCGCGTGGTTGGAAAACCCGTTTCTTGCGCTCCCGGCGCGAGACCCAGATGTCAGCCTCGGTCATCCATTGCCGCAGCGTCTCCTTGGCGACAGAGATCCGGTGCAACTCGATCAGCTTCTCACGCGCCAGCGTCGGACCGAAATCCAGATAGCGCTCGCGGATCAGATCCAGCGCCGCATTGCGAAACTCCTCGCTGTGGCGCCGGTTGCTTGGGCGTGATCGCTTCTTTGAAACAAGCCCGGCCGGACCATCCCGGTCATAGGCCTGCAGCAGCCGATGGACCTGACTTCGACTAAGCGCGAGCTGTTCGGCGGCCTGAACGACGCTTAGGCGCTCGTCACGGATCTTCTGGATAAGCTCGAGGCGATGCAATTCTTTCTGCGACATGGTGATCAAAAAGGACATGACGACTCCGACCGCTCATGGTCTCGACCAGGTTGAAGGTCGTCATCCTTGCTCCCAACGTTGGCTTTGACCAGTGCGTCAAGAGGCGTGGAGAAGCTAACCCAAGTGCATCATGCCTGTTTTGCAGGATAGGGGATCACCCATCTTCGCGCAAATGCGCCATAAATACCTCGGTCGGTGTCCTGTATCCGAGGCATTTGCGCGGCTGATCGTTGATTTGGCGCGTCAGGTTGAGAAGGTCGTGTTGCGACACAACTGCCAAGTCTGTGGTGCCTGGCGGAAACGTCGAATGCGCTTGTTGGTGTTCTCGACGGTTCCTTTTTGCCAAGGCGCACTTGGGTCGCAAAACCAACTATGCGCACCGATCCCTTCTTCCAAAGCCCTGAATCCGGCAAACTCGGTACCGCGATCAAAGGTGAAGCTTTGACGCGCGAAGGCCGGCAAAGGCGAAAACGCTCTGATGATCTTGTCCATGATCGGGCGCGAGTGCCGGCTCGGATTCTTGATGAGAACGGT
>NZ_JAQJCJ010000064.1:0-3960 GCF_030182485.1 Rhizobium atlanticum | reverse complement strand
AAGACATCCTGGACTTTAGCATTGAGCAAGGGCATTGCGGTCTCCAAGTTCAGATGAAGGCGGCCGGCCTCACAAGGCCGACCGCCGCCGCTCCTAGCGGGTCAGGTCGTAAGAATAGTCCGTCACACCCGGCTCGCTCGTCTCGCGATCGAGCTTGTCGAAGATCTTGTCGAGGATCGTCGTCAGGACGCGCAGGCCGCCTTGGTAGCCCATGAGCGGGAAACGGTGGTGATGGTGCCGGTCGAATATCGGAAAGGTCAGCCGGATCAATGGGGTGCCGGTGTCGCGCTCGAGATACTTGCCATAGGAATTGCCGATCATAAGATCAACCGGCTCGGTAAAGAGCAGCGAGCGCAACGCCCACAGGTCCTTGCCCGCCCAGACCTGGGCATCCTTGCCGAAGGGCGAGGATGCGAGCAACGCCTTCATCTCGGCTTCCCAGGCCGACGTGCCGTTGGTAGCAAGGCAGTGGGTCGGCTCACCGCCGGTTTCCAAGACGAACCGGGCAACGGCGTAGACGAAGTCAGGATCGCCGTAGATCGCGTATTTCTTCCCGTGCAGCCAGGCTTGGCTATCTGCCATAGCGTCGACGAGACGGCCGCGTTCCAGGCCGATTGCCGGAGGAATTTCCTTGCCGGTAATCTCCGAGACCTTCATCAGGAATTCGTCGGTCGCCTGAACACCCAGCGGATAATGGAACGAAGCCGTAACCTGACCGACCTCCTTGCAATATTCCAGCGTTTTGCGCGTGTTATAGTGCTGCAGCGACAGGGTCGCTTCGGCATTCAACGCCGTTTTCAAGTCCTCGATCTTCGTGCCGCCGTCATACATGCGGTACGTACCGTCAGACGGCGTGTCGAACTGGTCGGAGGCATCCTGGATGAAGATGTAGGATACGCCCATCATGTCGAGCAGGCGCTTCAGTTCGCGGTTGTTGCCGACGCAGAAGCCGTCGAAGCCGGGAATGATGTTGATGGCTTGAGCAACCTCCTTCCGCTCGTTGCCTTTCCAGAAGTTCTCCAGAATGCCCTTGATCATGCCGTCATAGCCATCGACGTGGCTGCCGACGAAGGCAGGCGTGTGGGCGAAAGGAACATCGAAGTCGTGCGGGACCGACCCTTCGTTCTTTGCGTTTTCGATGAAGCCGTGGAGGTCGTCTCCAATGACTTCGGCCATGCAGGTGGTCGAGACGGCGATCATCTTCGGATCGTAGAGCTTGTATGTATTGGCGAGCCCGTCGACCATGTTCTTCAACCCGCCGAACACTGCCGCGTCCTCCGTCATCGAGGACGAGACCGCTGATGAAGGCTCCTTGAAGTGACGCGACAGATGCGAACGGTAATAAGCGACGCAGCCCTGGCTGCCATGGACGAAGGACATCGTTTGCTCAAAGCCTGCGGCTGCGAAGACGGCACCGAGCGGCTGGCAGGCTTTGGCCGGGTTCACGACCAGGGCTTCGCGGCCCAGGTTCTTTTCGCGATACTCCCAGGTCTTCGTGAAGTCGTTTTGATCGGCAACGACCTGATCCGGGTGGGGGCATTCGAAATTGGCTTTCTTCTCGGCGAGCATCTGCCTGTATTCCGGCTCGCGGAACAGGGGAGCATGGTCGAGAACTTTTTCCGCCGACTGCGGCATAGTAAGCACCTTTCTTTTCATCGCGCCGCACCGGTGGCGGCAATGGGATGTCATCTGTCACGAGTGCGGATCAAGTCCGATAGGAAGAGCCTGGCCTGCCCCTTCCCAAGACAGGCCAGGCTCTCATTCGGCCGCAACCGCCTCAGCTGGCGCGGCCTCTTTTTTCCAGGGGACGTCGTAGAGATCCCACACCGGATTATTGATGGCCAGATCCATGTCGCGGGCGAATATGGCGAAGCCGTCATAGCCGTGATACGGGCCGGAATAATCCCAGGAGTGCATCTGGCGGAAGGGGATGCCCATCTTCTGCACCGGATACTTCTCTTTAATGCCGGACCCAACAAGGTCGGGGCGGATGCCTTCGATGAACTTTTCCAGCTCGTAACCGGTCACGTCGTCATAGATCAGCGTACCCTTGTTCACATAATGGCCGGTGCGCTGATAGTCGTCGTTGTGGGCGAACTCGTAGCCGGTGCCGACGATCCGCATGCCGAGGTCCTCATAGGCCGTGATGACGTGGCGAGGACGCAGGCCGCCGACATAGAGCATCACCGTCTTGCCTTCGAGGCGCGGCCGGTACTTGTCGACGACAGCATCGACCAGGGGCCGGTACTTGGTGATGACAGCCTCGGTCTTGTCGACGATTTCCGGACCGAAGTGCTTGGCTATTTCGCGCAGGGAGGTTTCGATCTGGGACGGACCAAAGAAATTGTATTCCATCCACGGGATGCCGTATTTTTCCTCCATGTGCCGACAGATGTAGTTCATCGAGCGGTAGCAGTGGATGAGGTTCAGCTTGGCCTTTGGCGCGCGCTCGACCTCAGCGAGCGTGGCATCACCCGACCAGTTGCCGACCACGCGCAGCCCCACCTCCTCCAATAGAATGCGCGTAGCCCACGCGTCGCCACCGATATTGTAGTCGCCGACGACGTTGACATCGTAAGGGCCGGTCTCAAACTCGACTTCGTTCTTGTCGAAAACCCAGTCACGGATGGCGTCGTTGGCGATGTGGTGGCCGAGCGATTGCGAGACGCCGCGGAAGCCCTCGCAGCGTACCGGCACGATCGTCTTTTCGTGCTCCTTGGCCTTCTTGCGCGACACCGCCTCAATGTCGTCGCCAATCAGCCCGATCGGGCATTCCGACTGCACGCTGATGCCGTTGTTGAGGGGGAAAAGCTCCTCGATCTCGTCGATGACCTGTTCAAGCTTCTTGTCGCCGCCGAACACGATGTCCTTTTCCTGGAAGTCTGAGGTGAACTGCAGCGTCACGAACGTGTCGATGCCCGTCAGGCACGCCCGGAATGGACTTGATGTTCGATTTGACGTCGCATTCGGAAAGGGCCTTCGGCTCATCGCCAGGCTCGTCGCCGCTCGTTGCGACGCTGAGGTGCTTCTTGCGGCGCTTCGCCGCCTTGTCTGGATATTGCGCTAATACTTCCGCAATGAGCTGTTCATGCAAAACGCTGTCATTCTCGTAATCAAGGCTCATGGGCCCCTGCCCCCTTTCAAGGTTCGGGTTAGGTCGTCGTCGCCGAAGCGGCTTTCTTGGAAGGACGCGCTGGCGCAAGGGCCAGCGCGTCCTGTCGACAGCGGCAGTTATTGAGCCGCAACCACCGCTGACTCCTTGGCCTGTAGTTCGGCCAGCATCTGCTCGTCGCTCTTCATGATGCCGAAGTCGAGCAGCATGTCTTCGAGCTCTTCCATGGTAATCGGGGTCGGAATGGTCCCTTGGCCCGAATTGGCATGGATCTTCTCGGCTAGCGCCCGATATTCCCCGGCCTGCTTGGAGTCCGGCGCGTACTGGATCACCGTCATCTTCCTGAGCTCGGCGTGCTGGACGATGTTGTCACGCGGCACAAAGTGGATGAGCTTGGAATTGAGCCTGGCAGCCAGCGCCTCGGAGAGGTCGAGCTCGCGGTCCGTCTGGCGCTCGTTACAGATCAGGCCGCCGAGCCGCACGCCGCCGGAATGGGCATATTTCAGGATGCCCTTGGCGATGTTGTTGGCGGCATAGAGCGCCATCATCTCGCCGGACATCACGATGTAGATCTCCTGGGCCTTGTTCTCACGGATCGGCATCGCAAAGCCACCGCACACCACATCGCCGAGCACGTCATAGGAGACGTAGTCGACATCGTCATATGCACCGTTCTCTTCAAGGAAATTGATCGAGGTGATGACGCCGCGCCCGGCGCAGCCGACGCCCGGTTCCGGACCGCCGGACTCCACGCACTTGATGCCTTTGTAGCCGGCCTTGAGCACGTCCTCGAGCTCAAGGTCTTCCACCGAACCTTCCTGCGCTGCCAGATGCAGAACCGTGTCCTG
>NZ_JAQJCJ010000063.1:0-3984 GCF_030182485.1 Rhizobium atlanticum | reverse complement strand
AGCGGGGCGGCGTTCGGCCGTTCGAGCGAGACCGCAAGGCCGCCGGCGCCGTTTTCGACCGAGGCCTTCACCAGGTTCATCGCCGGCGAGCCCATGAAGTCGGCGACGAACATGTTGGCGGGATTGTTGTAGATCTCCGCCGGCGTGCCGAACTGCTGGACGATGCCGTCCTTCATCACGGCGATGCGGGTGGCGAGCGTCATCGCCTCGATCTGGTCGTGGGTGACATAGACGATGGTCTTGCCGGTCGCCTGATGCAGCCGCTTGATCTCGATGCGCATGTCGACGCGCAGTTTCGCGTCGAGGTTGGAGAGCGGCTCGTCGAACAGGAAGAGCTTGGGATCGCGCACCAGCGCCCGGCCCATGGCGACGCGCTGGCGCTGGCCGCCCGACAGCTGGCTCGGCTTGCGGTCGAGCAGATGGCCGATCTGCAGCACCTTTGCCACCTTGTCGATCGCCTGCTTGCGCTCCTCCTGCGGCACGCCGCGCATCTCCATGCCGAAGGCGATGTTGCCCGCCACCGTCATGTTCGGATAGAGCGCATAGGACTGGAACACCATGGCGATGTCGCGCTTGGAGGGATGCAGGCCGTTGACGGCGCGCCCGTCGATGCGGATATCGCCTGACGTGATCGTCTCCAGCCCGGCAATGGTGTTGAGCAGGGTCGACTTGCCGCAGCCGGACGGGCCGACCAGCACGAGAAAGCCGCCCTTTTCGAGTTCGAGATCGATACCCTTGAGGATGTCGACGGCGCCGAAGCGCTTTCTGAGACCGGAGATTTCCAGGAAAGCCATGGGTTACCCTTTGACTGCACCCGCCATCAGGCCACGCACGAAGTAGCGGCCGGCGAGGATATAGACGATGAGCGTCGGAACGGCCGCGATCATCGCCGCCGCCATGTTGACATTGTATTCGACCACCCCGGTCGAGGTGTTGACGACATTGTTGAGCGCCACCGTCATCGGCATGGAATCGCCGGTGCCGGCATAGGCCGAGGCAAACAGGAAGTCGTTCCAGATGTTGGTGAACTGGTAGATGACCGTGACAACGATGATCGGCAGCGAGTTCGGCAGCATGATGCGGCGGAAGATCTGGAAGAAGCTGGCGCCATCGACCTGGGCGGCCCTGACCAGCTCGGTCGGAAAGGCCTCGTAGAAATTGCGGAAGAACAACGTCGTGAAGCCGAGGCCGTAGACGACATGGACGAAGACCAGATTGACCGTCGAATTGCCGAAGCCGAAGTTCCAGCCGGTGGCGTTCTGCAGGGTGACGCCGAAGCGGCCGAGCGAGCCGAGAATGGTCGCCATCGGCAGCAGCACCGATTGGAACGGGATGAAGCACGCAAACAGCATCAGCCCGAACACCAGCGTGTGGCCGGGAAAGCGCCACTTGGTCAGCACATAGCCGTTCAGCGCCCCGAAGAAGGTGGAGATCACCACCGCCGGCACCACCATCTTGATCGAGTTCCAGAAGTAGCCCTTGATGCCGGCGCAGGTCAGCCCGACGCAGGCCTGGCCCCAGGCCTTGACCCAGGGATCGAAGGTCGGCGCCTCAGGCAGCGCCAGCATGTTGCCGTTCTGGATCTCGTCCATCGTCTTGAACGAGGTCACCAGCATGACGAAGAGCGGCATCAGGTAGAGGACAGCGAAGATGACAAGCAGGCCGTAGATGAAGGTGCGGCCGATCCAGCGGGCGCTGTTGCCGCGCTCCGCTGCTTCGGCTGCTGCTGCCGATGAGGAGGTGCCGATCGCAGAGGTGACGCCGCTCATCGGACCTTCTCCTTCAGTTCGGAATAGAGATAGGGAACGATGATCGCCGAGATCGTCATCAGCATGATGATGGCGCTCGCCGAGCCGACGGCCATCTCATTGCGCTTGAAGGTGTATTCATACATGAAGTTGGACGGCAGCCAGGCCGAGCCGCCAGGCCCCCCTGAGGTCAGCGCCACCACCAGGTCGTAGGACTTGATCGCCATATGGGCGAGCACGATGAAGGCCGACAGGAAGATCGGCCGCAACAGCGGTATGATGATGCGCCGATAGAGCTGGAAAGGCGAGGCGCCATCGATCTCAGCCGCCTTCATGATCTCGCCGTCGATGCCGCGAAGCCCGGCCAAAAACATCGCCATGACGAAGCCGGACGCCTGCCAGACACCGGCGATGACGACGGTATAGATGACGAAGTCCTTGTTCTTGATCCAGTCGAAGTGGAAGCTCGTCCAGCCGAAGTGATGCAGGGTCTGCTCCAGCCCGAGGCCGGGATCGAGGAACCACTTCCAGGCCACCCCGGTGACGATGAAGGAAAGCGCCATCGGATAGAGGAAGATCGGCCTGAGCAACCCCTCGCCGCGGATCTTCTGGTCGAGCAGGATGGCGAGCAGCAGGCCGAGCGCCAGACAGATGCCGACATAGAGGAAGCCGAAGATCGCCATGTTGGTGATCGATGTGTACCAGGAGGACGGCGGGTCGCTCTCGAAGGTCCAGCGCCACAGCCGCTGATAGGCGCGCGCGCCGGTCAGCTGATAGGAGGGGAAGGTCTTGGAATTGGTGAAGGAGAGATAGGCCGTCCAGACGATGAAGCCGTAGACGAAGATCAGCGTGATGACGAAGCTCGGCGCCAGCACGATCTTCGGCAGCGCATCCTGCAGCCGGCTTCGAAGCGAGATCCCGCTCGCCTGCCCCGGCGTCAGAACCGGATCGGTGGTGGCAACTGTGCTCATGGAATGCATCTCCTCGCTGCATGTCGTCATGCATGTCGTCATGGGGCTGGCCAGCATGCCTGTCCCCGCATGATCGCCCCCGCATATCCGTCAGGGACTGAAGCTTCCCCGTGAAGACGCGGGGAAGCCTTGTCATCGGCCTCGTCTCAGCGGGCGTCGTCGATCGCCTGGACGAGCTGGGTGACGGCTTCGTCCGAGCTCTTGATCTGGCCGTGGACGAACTTCGAGACGACGTCCTTATAGGCATTGGCGATCGCCGGAGGCGCGCCATAACCTTGGGCCAGCGAACCGAACAGCGTGCCGCCCTCGTTGGCCGCCTTCAGGTCGGCGATGCCCTTCTTGCCGCAGGCGTCGAAGTCGGTGTCGGGTACGTCGGTGCGGGCCGGGACCGAACCCTTGACGACATTGAAGGCCGACTGGAAGCTCTTCGACAGCGTTGCGGTCGCCAGCGCCACCTGGGCCGCCTTGCGGTCCTCGGGAACGTTGAACATGCCGAACATGTCGGAGTTGTAGATGACGCTGCCTTCGGTGCCGGGGAAGCGGTAGCAGAGGAAGTCTTTATCCGGCGTCTTCTTGGCGGCGACGAATTCGCCCTTGGCCCAGTCGCCCATCACCTGCACCAGCGCGTCGCCCTTGATGACCATGGCGGTCGCCAGGTTCCAGTCGCGGCCGGAGAAGTTCGGATCGACGTATTTGACGATCTTGGCGAGGTTGTCGAAGGACTTCTTCATCGTGTCCGACTTCAGCGATTCCTCGTCGAGGTCGTTGAAGGCCTTCTTGTAGAACTCCGGACCGCCGGTCGACAGCACGATGGAATCGAACATCGTCGCTTCCTGCCAGTTCTGGCCGCCGAGCGCCAACGGGATGACGCCTGCGGCCTTGGCCTTGTCGAGCAGCGCGATCAGGTCGTCGAAGGTCTTCGGCTGGGTGCCGCCGATCTTGTCCATCACCGCCTTGTTGATCCACAGCCAGTTGACCGAGTGGACGTTGACGGGGGCTGCGACCCACTTGCCGTCATAGACGGAGAACTTCTGAAGTGCGGCCGGCACCGACTTGTCCCAGCCTTCCTTCTTGGCCGTCTCCGTCAGGTCGCCCATGACGCCGGCCTGCGCGTAATCGAGCACGGTATAGCCCAGCATCTGCGAGGCCGTCGGATAAGTGCCGGCCGCCACCATCGCCTTCAGCGCCGTCATCGCCGCATCACCACCGCCGCCGGCAACCGGAACGTCCTTCCAGGCAAAACCTTCCTTCGACAGATCCTCCTT
>NZ_JAQJCJ010000062.1:0-4230 GCF_030182485.1 Rhizobium atlanticum | reverse complement strand
GCGATGCGGCGACCATGGCCGAAAGGCCGACCACCGATCCCGACGCCAGGTCGATGCCGCCTGTGATGATCACATGCGTCACGCCGACGGCCAGAATTCCGGTCACCGAGACCTGGAGAATGATGATCGACAGGCGCTGATCGTTGCCGAGGAACGACGTGCCCACGAAAATCCAGCCAAGCACCTCGAAGATCAGCGCGATGCCGACAAGCACAAAGGCCATCGACATCTCGCTCTTGAACTTGCGCTTGACAGCGCGCGTGTCTGCCAATCCTGCGGCGTCGCTCGTATTCATTGTGCGGCGAGCTCCATGATCTTAACCTGGTCCGCGTCCGCGCGGTCGAGGATGCCCGCCAGCCGTCCCTGGCGGATCGTGGCGATGCGGTCGCTCATTCCGAGAATCTCCGGAAGTTCGGAGGAGATCATGATGACAGCGACCCCCGTGGAAGCGAGCGTGGAGATCATTCGGTGGATCTCCGCCTTGGCGCCGACATCGATCCCGCGGGTCGGTTCGTCAAGAATGAGCACCTTGGGTTTCGTCAGCAGCCAGCGGCCGATCAGCACCTTCTGCTGGTTGCCGCCGGAAAGGTTGAGGATCTTCTCACCCATGCTCGGAGTTTTCACGCGCAGTGTGGTTTTCATCTCTTCGCATTCTTCGGAGAGGCGCTTCTGCTGCACGAAACCGTGCTTGACATACCCGCCGCGGAGGGCGGCCAACTGCATGTTCTGTTGGATGTCCAACAGCAGGAAACACCCCGATTCCTTGCGGTCTTCGGTCAGGAACGCCATGCCGTTCTCCATGGCGACGCTCGGAGAGGTGATCTTGATCTCCTTGCCGCCAAGGGCGATGGTTCCCGAAGTTGCGGGAGTCACGCCGAAGATCGTTTCGGCGATATTGGAACGGCCGGCGCCGACCAGCCCAGCCAACCCGAGGATTTCACCGGCATGAAGATCGAACGATACGTCCTCGAACACACCCTTCAGGCCAAGATTTCTGACGCTGAGAACGACCTCTCCGATCTTCGATTCCACTTTGGGAAACATCTGCGAAATTTCGCGCCCGACCATCATGCGAATGACTTCGTCGCGCGTGAGGTCGCTGGAGGCTTTGGTTGCGATGTGCCGGCCGTCCCGGAAAATCGATACCTCATCGGCGATCTCAAACAGCTCGTTCATCTTATGGGTGATGTAGATGATACCCTTGCCTTGTTCCCTCAGCGTGCGAATGATGCGAAACAGATGATCGACTTCGCGTTCGGTCAGCGCCGACGTCGGTTCGTCCATAATGAGGACGTCCGACTGGTAGGAGACGGCCTTGGCGATCTCGACCATCTGGCGGCTCGCCACCGACAGCTGTCCCACCCTCTCGTCGGGGTCGAGATCGATGCCGAGCTCCTTGAACAGGCGGTATGTGCTGGCACGTAGTTCCTGATGATCGACAAGACCGAAGCGATTTCGCGGTTCGCGGCGTATCCAGATATTTTCCGCGATCGTCATGTGGTTCATCAGGTTGAGCTCCTGGTGAATCATCGCAATGCCGTTGTCGAGCGCGTCGAGCGGACTGCGCAGCTTGATCGGCACGTTGTTGAGATAAAAATCCCCCGCATCTGGCGTGTAGATGCCGGCGATGATCTTCATCAAGGTTGACTTGCCAGCGCCGTTCTCGCCCATGAGTGCGTGAACGGTGCCGCGACGAAGCCGGAAGGAGACGTTGTCGAGAGCGACGTTCCCGGCGAATTCCTTGCGGACGTTTTCGACCTGCAGGAGAAATTCGGCTGCTGGAACGGCCCCGCTCTCTCTTACGGCTTTGATAGTTGAGGGGGAGACCTTATTCATGTAACCAAACCCTTCCGTGACCCGTCTCATGAGGCTGGCAGGCGCACCATGGTGCGCCTGCGTGTTCATCCGGCGCTAGTTTTTGCTGAGGTAGGTTTCGACGTTTGCCGGATTGACCAGCTCGTAGGGAATCCAGAGCGGTGACTCGACCTTCTCGCCCTTGGCGAGCTTCATGGCCAGATCGACCGATCCGGCGCCCTGTCCGATCGCATCCTGAAAGACGGTGACCTGCAGGTCGCCGTTCTTCATGTATTGCATCGCTTCCTTCGTCGCATCGACGCCGGCGACGATCACGCCGTCGAGGCCGGACGCTTTGAGCGAATTGATGGCGCCTATCGCCATTTCGTCATTGTTCGAGATGATCGCCGCCGGCTGGTATCCGGCGGTAATCCAGTTCGTCACCAGATCCTGGGCCTTCACCGGATCCCAGTTTGCCGACTGTTCGTCGATGATCTTCATGAAACTGCATTCGGCCGTCGCGGCAACTTCGTGCACGGCCTGGCTGCGCAGCACTGCAGTTTCGTTGGCGAGTACGCCCTGAATGATCAGGATGTCGGCGGCCTTCTCCTTTCCGCGCTCCTTGAGAACGCGGCATACTTCCTGCGCCTCGAGCGTACCGGCTACCTTCTCGTCGGAACCGACGAATGCAGCCTTGGGGCCAAGTTCGTGAACGTCGCTCGGCGTGTTGTTCACGTATACGAGCGGGATGCCCGCGTCGGCCGCAAGCTTGGTCATGGTTGGCGTTGCGGAGGTTTCGACCGTATTGACGATGATGGCGTCAACCTTTGCCGCGATGAAGTTCTGCACCTGCGACAGCTGGCGGTTGACGTCGCCTTCCGCGAACTCGATCTGCAGCGGCTGGTTCGATTGTGCAGCCCTGTCCTTGATACCCTTGACCAGTACCGCGAGATTTGAATCGCTGTGAGAGATGCTAACGCCGATGTCACCGGCGAAGGCCGTCGATCCAAGAAATACCATGGATGCTGTCAGTATAGTCATTCGGTTCATTATCTATTCCCCTTTAACGGGTGTCCGGCAGCACCCGATTGTTTGTCCGGAACGTCCACCTACACCGGGACGTCTCTTGGTTCAGGCGGATTGCCGAACCTTCAGCTCGAATGGCAAAATGATACTTCGACCATCCTCGAAACCAGGTTTGGGCATTTCGATCAGCTTGGCGATCGCCGGACCGAATTCGAGCGCAGGGACCTTCACCGTGGTCAACCAAGGGGCCAACCACTCGTTCAGGCGGTTGTCGTCGAAGCCGAATATGACGAGGTCGTCGGGTACACGAAGATTGCGCTCCATAGCCGCCCGGTAGAAACCATAGGCGATCATGTCGTTTGCGCAGAAGACGCTGTATTTCTTCGGTGCGAGGTCAAGAAGTCGGCAAGCATGCTCGTAGCCGGCCTGCATCGTGTAGGGGCTCTCGAACTGCAGCACGCGCGAGGCATCGCCCAGGCCGGAAATAAAACCGTCCAGTCTGGCAGTACTGCCAAAATAATGGCGCGGGCCATGGATCGCGACCCAGTTCTCATAGCCACGCTCAATGAAGTATCGCCCGACCGCCAGTCCGGCTTGGAAGTTGTCGATTCCCACGTAAGGGGCGACAATTCCCTGAGCCGGCCGCCGGTTTGCGAAGATCAGATTACCCTGCTTTGCGACCAGTTCCCGGAGCCTGGGGGTGTCGATCGCACCCTGTAATACGATTGCGCGTGCGCGCAGTCCTTGAGCGTCAGCGAGAAGGCGATCTTGCTGCGCGGCGTTCTCGCCGGTGTTTGCCAGGACCATCGACAGGCCAATGCCCTTGAGGGCGCTTTCCACCGAGACGGCGATGTCGGCGGTGAAATGGTTGGTCGCGTCCGGCACCAGCATGACGACGACGCGGCTTTGGGCGAGGCGTAAAGACCGGCCGATTTCCGAGGGGGTATATCCGAGGGCCTTCGCCGCCTGGCGGACGCTTTCGATCGTGCGAGGAGCGATCGCGTCGGCCTTTCCGGAGAAGTAGCGCGAGACTGTGGCGGTCGAGACGCCCGAAAGACGTGCGACATCACGTATGGTTGGTGGTTTCGTCATATCGCGGTCCCGAACATTCGAATGTCAACGATTACATCTGCAGGTTTATTTTGTAATTTTTGCCTTTGCATTTGCGGCGTCGACGATTGGCTTGAGGTATTCGAGGCAGACGCGCGCCACCCAGTCTGGCTCGATGCCGCGCTTGTGGAAGCCGCATTCCATCGACAGGTATCCATCGAAGCCGGTTTCGGCCAAAGCCTTGATCAGCGCCGGCCAATCGCCCCTGCCCATTCCCGGCGGCAGCCGTTCGTTGTCGGAGGCGTGGATGTGAACCAGGTCCTTGCCCATGGCATAGGCATAGTCGCTCATCACCTCTTT
>NZ_JAQJCJ010000061.1:0-4843 GCF_030182485.1 Rhizobium atlanticum | reverse complement strand
AGACGATCCCCAGTGCCGGGGGCGACATCGAATGTGCACGTCGCCAGTCTTCCTTCAAAACGTGACGTTTGGCCAGCATCCCAAGAGGCGACGGCTGTCGCATCTGAGGTGTAGACAGATACGGATGCGGGAAGAGCCTCGGGTGCGAAGGATGCTGGCGCGGTCGCTGAAGTGCTTAGTGCCGTCTATGACGGCCTACCCTTTGCGGGTTCTACTATGGCTTCAGGCCAGGACGAAACCCGCCCATGGCGCCGGATGCATTTCATACAGCGATCATGAGCCAACGTGTGAGTTGGGTGCTCGATGCCGACCCGTATCCTGCAACTAATGCCTGCGGGCGGGTGCCGCGGTGGACCGACTTGTTCATCACGCAACGATCATTCGAAATGAACGTTGAAAGCTATCGACGACGTTCCACCCATGGGGGTCAAACGCCGGCGCGGCAGGCCAGCCTCATTCGCGACAATCAAAGGCACCGCCAGTTTGTCGCGCGCATTGCCTCGCCTGAACTGCTCCCTGAGAATGGGTTATTGCCTCATCTAAATTGCTCCCGCCGAATCAACCTCGGGAGCTGTGATGAGGAAGGTCAGCATGGCGACACGTGCGGAATTGGTGGCAGCGATCAGTTGTCGCTATGTGTTAGGCGGGCGGGCCGAGAAGGCGAGGATGTTAGACGAGTTCGTGGCGCTCACGGGCTTTCATCGCAAGCATGCGATGCGACTGCTGCGAGGAGAACGCAAACCGGCGAAGGGTGGTCCTCGGCCAGGGCGCCGGGTTTACGGCGACGACGTGCGGGCAGCGCTCGTCGTTGTTTGGGAGGCGTCGGATCGAATTTGCGGCAAGCGACTACACCCCCTGTTGCCAACACTAATCGAAGCGATGGAACGTCATGGACACGGCGATATGAATAGCGAGACGCGCCGGCGACTCTTGACGATGAGCCCAGCGACGATTGATCGGGTCCTCAAGGAGATTAAAGCGAGCGCCACGGGTCCGCGGCGCCGGAAAGGATCAACAGCGATTCGGCGTAGTGTTCCCGTTCGAACCTTCTCGGATTGGGATGACCCCGCACTTGGCTTTGTCGAAGCTGACCTCGTTTCTCATTCCGGCCCGTACCCGAGGGGTGCCTTCTCGCAAACGCTGGTGTTGACAGATATAGCCACGGGCTGGACGGAATGCGCGCCGCTGCTGGTTCGCGAGCAAACGGTACTGATCACTGCGTTGGCCGAACTGCGCAAGTTGCTGCCGTTCCCGCTGCTGGGCTTCGACACCGATAACGACAGTGTGTTCATGAACGAGAGTGTTCATGAGTATTGCTTGCGCGATAATATCGAACTTACCCGTTGCCGCCCTTACCGAAAGAATGATCAGGCATTTGTCGAGCAGAAGAATGGCGCAATCGTGCGCAAGATCGTTGGATACCGACGCTTCGAGGGGCTGCGAGCCACTCGGGAGCTGGCCAAGCTTTATTCGTCAATGCGGTTGTTCGTGAATTTCTTTCAGCCATCAGTCAAGCTGGAAGAAAAGCACCGTGACGGAGCCAAGGTGATCAAGCGCTATCATCGTCCTGCCACACTCTTCCAGCGGCTGTTTGACGACCCACGCACGCCGGAGGATACATGCCTTTGGCTCAAGGCGATGTACCTGACGCTCGAAGACTTTCTTTCTGGCTTACGGATTGCTTGGCGTGGTGGTGAAGTGAAACCGACTGCCCGCTCCAAGCCAGCGGCCAAGCGAGAGCGGCG
The DNA here is from genome assembly GCF_030182485.1 of Rhizobium atlanticum. NCBI lineage: Bacteria > Pseudomonadati > Pseudomonadota > Alphaproteobacteria > Hyphomicrobiales > Rhizobiaceae > Rhizobium > Rhizobium atlanticum. Next base: position 3,098 of record NZ_JAQJCJ010000061.1, on the reverse strand, counting down.
GAGGCCCGATCCTCTACTCGCCGTCACTGCCGAACTCGAGGAATGGTTCGAGGCGGAGCCTTGGCGAACTTCGCGAGAGTTGCTTGAACGCTTGCAGGTCAAATGCCCCGGCGTGTATCCCGACGGCCTCATTCGGACCGTGCAGCGCCGAATGAAAATCTGGCGCAGTACACAGGCCAATGCGCTGGTGTTCGGGCCATTCGCCGATGCCGCGCGGCAGACGGAAAGTATAGAGGTCGGGCAGTGAGATCATTACCGAACAATACAGGATCGTCATCCGCGCTCTTACCGCCAGGTTGGCCTTCGACAACCGACCCCACCGGAAAACATGATGACCGCCCGCGAAGCCGCCCGCTCGCTACAGCGCTATTGAGAGGCGCGCTCGCGAGCGGCTTCGCTACCTCCGTCACCTGCACCAGGTGCGGGGATACGATCGGAACAACCCGTGAGGCATTCGAAAACATCGAGTGAGGCAACGACATTATTCTCCGGGAACACTCTTGGGTGAGGCAATACGGCGTCTCATCCTGATCGCCGCCCCATAGGTCGCATAACTATCAGGCGTGCAACGGGTTCTGTCAGCAGCTACACCGCAATGGTTCCGTTGCCTGAGGCGGCGAAATCAGAAAGGCCGGCGGAAAGATTGGTTGGAATCGGAAATTCTGACGGCACCCTTCGCGCTGCATGTTCCACACATCACCCGAAACTGCTTAAATGAAGGCCAATTTTAGCGGGCTCCGCATGGCAAGCGGCAAGCTGGCGAGCCTCTCAAGCCATGTGCCGGCCTGATGGTCGAGTGCAGACGATTGTCGGCAAGCCGTCGCCATATGGTGTTCGGCCATGCCTTGAGGGCATGATTGGATCTGGCTTTAGCATGCTGGGCGGCGGTCGGCAGGCATTAGGATCGAGGTTCCAAATTTGAATTTCGGAGGAACGGCATCGATGTACCCAAGACGGAACCCGCCGCGCGATGACGATTCTCGCGAAGTAAGTGGGTGGATCGAAGGCGTGACCGGAGCTTTCGAGACGGACGCCTGGATCGACGACTACTATTCAGAGAGCCGAGACCTGGAACAGGATCCGACCGACTTGCGCCTCGGTTCGCACGATAGTGACGCCGGCGACCGTGTGCCGCGTCGCAGTTCCGTGGGCGGTTCGATGCGAGTGACGCCGCAGTCGCTGGCGCCGGAGAGGGGTTCGGGGCAGCAAGACGTCGATGCCGCAACGGAGACTCACGTGGCCTCAACCAAGGTTCGCAAGCGTGGTCGCCCCGCCGACCGAGACATGCATCCTGATGACGAGACCCGTATCAACCAGTTCGCGGAAGCAGTCCGAAACTACGAAATTCTACCCGACGGTAGCGTCGGCCGAGGGGACGGAAGGGTTCCCGAGGCTACCGTCGAGAACAATTTAGGGATTCTTAGGAGGTTCGCTCGTTGGCTCCGAGCAGAAAACAGAGATTCGATGGCTTCTCGGCTTTTAAACGATCCAGATTCGCTAGCCGGTGATATCGCGGATTACTGGGCAAACGGTGGGGACGATCGTAAGCGTCTTAACTCAGCACTGTCTCATTTCAGGAGGCTCTCGCCTGAGGGGCAAGAACTCCAAGCCGTTGGACCTGGGCCGCGCCTGATGGGCCGCCGAATTCATGATCCTTATCCCGACGACGCCCTCATTATTGAGGCCTTGGCCAACGAAGAGCGGAGTAAGCTCCGACCGGTCTCGACTTCCCGGAAAAATGCCAGTAACCAACGAAAATTTAGCGCTTGGCTCAAAAGGGAGGGCAGGGAGAGCATAGTCAGCCGACTCACGGGTACTGATGAGCAGCAACGGTCGTTGCAGGAGGATTTTAGGAAATTTACCGAGGCCGAGGGAAAAGTGGTCGTGAGTTTCGATCGGCTGCGGCAGTATCTAGGCGCCGAGTCCCAGTTGAAACAGCATAATCCTTATCCCGACGACGCCCTCATGATTGATGGCTGCGCCAACGAAGAGCTGAGCAAGCTCGGATCGGACTCGACTTCCAAGAGGAATGTTGTCCGGATTACGGCCATAAATCAACGGAGGTTTAGCAATTGGCTCCAAAAGAATGGTAGGGGGAGCATAGCCAGTCGCCTGACTGGCAGTGATCAGCAGCAAGGGTCGTTGAAGGACGATTTTAGGGGCTTTACCAAGGCTGAAGGAAGAATAAACGTGGGTTTTGATCGGCTGCGGCAGTATCTAGGCGCCGAGTCCCAGTTGAAGCAGCATGATCCTTATCCCGACGACGCCCTCATTATTGAGGCCTTGGCCAACGAAGAGCAGAGTAAGCTCGGACCGGTCTCGACTTCCCGGAAAAATGCCAGTAACCAACGAAAATTTAGCGATTGGCTCAAAAGGGAGGGCAGGGGGAGCATAGTCAGCCGACTCACCGGTACTGATGAGCAGCAACGGTCGTTGCAGGAGGATTTTAGGGCCTTTACCAAGGAGGAAGGAAAAAAAGTGGTCGTGAGTTTCAATCGGCTGCGGCAGTATCTAGGCGCCGAGTCGCAGTTGAAACAGCATGATCCTTATCCCGACGACGCCCGCATCATTGATGACCTAGCCAAGGAAGCGCTGAGCAAGCTCGGATCGAACTCGACTTCGCAGAGGAAAGTCGTCTTGAATCTGGCCAGCAATCAACGGAGGTTTAGTGATTGGCTCCGAAAGAAGGGTCGGGGGAGCATAGGCAGTCGCTTGACTGGCAGTGATCAGCAGCAACAGTCGTTAAAGGACGATTACAGTAACTTTACCAACGCTGAAGGAAAAAGAATAAGCGTGAGTTTCGATCGGCTGCGGCAGTATCTAGGCGCTGAGTCGCAGTTGAAACAGCATGATCCCCATCCCGACGACGCCCTCATGATTGATAGCTTCGCCAACGAAGAGCTGAGTAAGCTCCGACCGGACTCGACTTCGCAGAGGAGAGTCGTCTGGAGACTGGCCAGCAATCAACGAAAGTTTAGTGATTGGCTGCAAACCAGGGGTAGGGAGAGCATAGCGAGCCGGCTCAACGGCAGTGATCAGCAGCAATGGTCGTTGAAAAAAGATTACCAAGACTTCACCGAAGACATGGGAAAACACAC